>CAZSEW010000090.1:0-3790 GCA_964606025.1 uncultured Candidatus Planktophila sp. | reverse complement strand
CAACTGATTCGGGTATCCTGTACCCCTACCTCTTAAGGAGTTTTACCGTGGCTTTAGCGCTTTCAATCTTTCTGATCATCACAAGTATCGTGATGATCCTTCTCGTCCTCCTTCATAAGGGTAAGGGCGCTGGACTCTCAGATCTCTTCGGCGGCGGAATCTCATCAAATTACGGCGGTTCATCTGTCGTAGAGCGCAATCTTGATCGCATCACCATCGTTGTCGGTGGACTCTGGTTTGCAGCAGTTGTTGGTCTCTCACTTGTTTTGAAGGGTTAATTTATGGCAAGTGCAATTCGCGGAAGTCGTGTCGGCGCTGGCCCAATGGGCGAGGCTGAGCGCGGAGATCAGATTGAGCGCGCAACGGTTTCATACTGGTGTGCAAAGGGCCATGAAGTTCGCCCTTCATTTGCAGTAGAAGAGACTGTTGTCATTCCTGATTCATGGGATTGCCCAAAGTGTGGACTCCCAGCTGGTCGCGATAAGAACAATCCGCCAAGTGCAGTTGTAAACGTTCCTTACAAGACTCACCTTGCATATGTAAAGGAGCGTCGCACAGATAAGGAAGGCGAGAAGATTCTCGAGGATGCGCTACGTAAGCTGCGCGGAGATGATATCGAGTAGTTTTTCTTAAAGACTTTTTGCAGCAGCAAGAAGTCGATCAATACCCGCACTTCGGTTCTGTAGATGCAGACGAAGTAGCGGGTATTTTCTTGTTGCAAGAGCTCTATTGTCGCCAATCGCCTGTGCAAAGAGAAGCGTCTTTAAGGTAAATGGACGACCAGGAATCTCGAAGTCAATTGTCGTATCGCCGGTTATCTGCAAGAAAGAGCCGTTCTTCTGTCCACCTTTATGAAACTGCCCAGTTGAATGCAAGAAACGTGGACCCCAACCAAATGATGTTGGCTTTCCGGACTTCTCAGAGAGAATGGAACGCAGCTCTGCAATCTTTGAATCATCTCTGCGGTCTAGATACGCCATGATGGCGATATACCCGCCATCTTTCACATCTTCGATAAATGTTGCCAGTGCATCTTTGAGCGATTGACCATCGCCAAATATTTCCACACCGCTATCAGTGCATTCAGGAGCAAGTACGGGAAGTTGATTACCCCATTCGGTAAGACATGAAGCGGTCTGTTCCTTTGCTTCAGTTACATTTGGTTGGTTAAATGGATCAATCTTCAATCCAACTCCGAGTAAAGCTGTGACCCATTCCCAGAAAATAAAGTGCGCTCCCAATTCGCCTTCAACCACAAGATCAGTTCCCGTGCCTGTGAAAGCTACGGTGAGTGCTCCACCAATCTTTGCTGCCTGCGCGTTCTCTGTAGCGATCGGAAGTCGACCAACGGAATCTTTTCCTGTGGACTCAGCAATTAACTGCTCAATCCAATCGGAAAGTCCAGGAACTTTTGAGCCGTCATCTGTAAATGCGATGTATTGCTTCGACTCAGCGATGAGAAGGTAAGCAATATCGAGGATTGCCGCTGGGTTAGCGAGGAAAGATTCCTTCTCTACCTGCGCATTTCGCAGAAGTTGCTCGATATCTACGCCCACAAGCGCCGAAGGAACTAATCCAAAAGCGCTCAGCACGCTAAAGCGACCACCAACATTTGGGTCTGCATTGATGACGCTAAACCCAGCTGCTCGAACATCGATATCTAATGGCGAGCCTGGATCTGTGACAAAGATGATGTGTTCAGTTGGGTTAAGTCCGGATTCGCTGAATTTGCCTTCAAAGAGTGCGCGCTGTGAAGATGTCTCAATCGTTGAACCAGATTTAGAACTAACGATGACTAAGGTCTTTGCCAGATCATCGCCTATTGCATGCACTGCATAGTGCGGATCAGTTGAATCGAAGATAAACAAATCACGACTATTGCTCGCAGCGATTACTTCAGGCCCGAGTGATGATCCACCCATTCCACAGAGAACAAATCGGTTACGGTCTTTGAACTTCTCGCGAAGTGCAGAGATCTCGGGAAGTAATGCCAATGAAGCGCTTGGAAGGTCTACCCAATTGAGGCGAACTGCAGCTTCAGCAGCGGCCTTTGCACCCCAGATTGTTGAATGCTTTTGGGCAATCTTTGGGTGGGCAGCGGCTAACTTCTTATAGAGGTCGGTGTTTCTATCGACCTTCTTGAGAAGCGGACCAGAGATCTTCATTAGGCAAGTGCCTTTTGAATATCTCCAACTACTCGCTCAACGGTAAATCCAAATTCAGCAAAGAGCTTTGGTGCTGCTGCTGATGCGCCATAGTGATCGAGTGAAATGATGATGCCGTTATCGCCAACATACTCGCGCCATCCGAGCGCAATTCCAGCTTCTATGCTCACGCGCAGTGAATCCTTTGGAATTACTGATTCTTGGTAGCTCTTTGGCTCTTCGTTAAACCACTCTAGGCAAGGAGCGCTCACTACTCGCGTAGAGATTCCTTTCGCTTCAAGTTCAATCTGAGAATCGAGTGCAAGAGGAACTTCTGAGCCTGTTGCAATGATTGTTACTTGTGGCTTACCTGACGCCTCTTTGAGAATGTATGCGCCCTGATTCACGCCTGATACTGCTCCGTGGGTTGTGCGATCTACAGTTCTCAAGTTCTGACGAGAAAGCAAGAAGCCCGCTGGTTTATTGCGCTTTAGAACAGCCTTCCAAGATTCTGCCACCTCATTGGCATCTGCTGGGCGGATTACTGCAAAGTTAGGAATGGCACGTAAGGCAGCGAAATGCTCGATAGGTTGATGTGTCGGTCCATCTTCACCAACGCCAATTGAATCGTGTGTCCAGACGAATATCGATGGAATATCCATGATTGCAGCAAGGCGAACAGAAGGGCGCATGTAATCGCTAAACACAGCGAATGTTCCACCGAATGAACGAGATAGTCCGTGAAGTGCGATGCCATTGATGATTGAACCCATCGCATGCTCGCGGATTCCGAAGTGAATGATGCGTCCATATGGATCTGCGCTCTTCATTTCACTAGTTGCAGGCAAGAATGAATTTCCGCCTTCGATAGTTGTCATATTTGAATCTGCTAAATCTGAAGAACCGCCCCAGAATTCAGGAAGGACTTTCGCAATTGCATTGATAACGTGGCCAGATGCCGAACGGGTAGCCATATCTTTTCCAGCTTCAAATATAGGAAGGCCTGCTTCCCATCCTTGAGGTAGCTCACGTGAAGTTAGTCGCTTGAGGAGTGTCGCCTTCTCTGGATTTGCGCTCTGCCATTGGGCGAACTTTCCGTCCCACTCTTTACGAAGAGCAGCGCCACGAGACTTCACTGCACGAACATGTGCAAAGACATCATCTGGCATCGCAAAAGTTTCTTCAGGATTAAGACCAAGTTCCCTCTTAGTTGCTGCGATTTCCTCATCACCCAGCGCTGAACCATGCGATTTAGCTGTTCCGCGAAGCTTTGGTGCTGGCCATGCAATAACTGAATGCATACGGATAAGCGACGGTTTAGTTGTTTCCGCCTTAGCCTTAATCATCGCTGTATCGAGTGCAACGAGATCGATATTGCCATCGGCCTGTGCTGCAACTTCCTGCACATGCCAGCCATATGCGCGATAGCGCGCTGCGACATCTTCGGTGAACGAGACATGAGTGTCACCTTCAATCGAAATTCGATTATCGTCGTAAATCAGATTGAGATTTCCAAGTTGCTGAGTTCCAGCAAGTGAGGATGCTTCTCCTGAAACACCCTCTTGCAGATCGCCGTCGGAGCAAATTACCCAGATTGAGTGATCAAAAGGTGAATCTCCAGCAGGTGCTGCAGGATCCAATAATCC
>CAZSEW010000089.1:0-3791 GCA_964606025.1 uncultured Candidatus Planktophila sp. | reverse complement strand
CAGCGGCGTAAATGGCCGCTCTCAGGATGCGGCTGCGGATCGCTCGAGGAAGTTCCACCAGCGCAGAAATATCTAAATCCGCGAGATTCATTGGCCCCATGGCGTGCTCTGCGAGTGCATCAAGAGCATCAGCATCATCACGAAGTAGGGCTGCACTTCGAGCAAGTGCTGCTGCAATACCTGGCCCAAGTTTTGCCTCCATAACAGGTAGCACTTCTTCTCTCACTCTAACTCGTGAAAAATCTGTATTGCTATTGTGTGGATCGCTCCAGTATTCAACTTTAATTTCATTACATGCCTTAACAGTTTGCTCTCTAGTAATTGCAAGAAGTGGGCGAAGATAAATTCCGTTTTCAGCCGCCATCCCTGATAGCGATCGAGTTCCTGATCCGCGAGCCAAGCCAAGTAAAACTGTCTCTGCTTGATCATCGCGAGTATGACCAAGAAATACCTTTCTCGCATTTAACTTCTGGGCAAGGTTTGATAACGCCTGATAACGCGCATCTCGAGCACCCGCTTCCAATCCTGATTCTGTTGAGACAACTACCTTTTCAATCAGAACCTCTGTATATCCAAAGCTGCGGAGTTGTTCTGAAGTTTTAGCTGCGACTTCAGCAGAGGCGCTCTGTAATTGGTGATCAATCGTGATTGCAATCGCACGAAGTGCCAGTGGTTCAGATTCCTTAATTAGTGCATAAGCAAGTGCCAAAGAATCTGCGCCGCCGGATACGGCGACTAAGAAGGTATCTCCAGCTTCGAGCTCTTGTAGATGTCCTCTTACCGCGCTGCGAATCTCGACGATTGCATCAGTCATGCCTTAAGACTAGACCCGACCACCAAATGGCATAAGCCCCTTGACGCTATAAATACTTGAGTAAAGCAGACCCTTACTCTTTGAATTCGCCTCCCACATCATTCCGCCACCTGCGTAGATAGTGATGTGGTGGATAGTTGAGATAGTTCCCTTGTATGAGTAGAACAAGAGATCTCCTGGTTGTAACTCATTGAGTGAAACGTGCTTTGTATAACCTGAATACAGAGCCGAGTTGAGGCGATCCCAATTTGGCCAATTTAATCCTGCTGCACGATATGCCGCATAGACAAGGCCCGAACAGTCGAATGAGTTAGGACCTTCAGTGCCCCAGATATATGGCTTACGTGCTTGAACTTGTTTCTTAGCAAATGCAACTGCGGCGGCGCGCTGTGCCTCTGTTGTTCGACTTGTTGAACGGCCCTTGAAGCCAAGATTTGGCCAGACCTTCGCCTGATTAATTGTTGTAGAAGCTGTGTTTGCTTGACTCTCTTCGAGAAGTGCAAGCTGTCTCTGCTGTTCGAGGGTTACACGAGCTGCTCGGGCTTTGAGAAGTTCTTTCATCAATTTATCTTGAACTGCACGAAGTTTATTTACTTCTTTTTGCTGAAGCGCTTGTGCATCATCAGCAACTTTCTTTGCAGCAGCAACTTTTGCTGTAGCAACTTCTTGTACCGCTTTTGCTTCATCTGCCTTCTTCTTTGCAGCCCGCGCAACTATTTCTGCAGCCTTATATCTATCGAGTGCTGTGGAATTTCGGGCGCCTAAAGTATTGAGTGTAGAAAGTTGATCTATCAAATCTTGTGGTCCATTTGCACTCAGCAGCGGTGCGATATCACTCATTGAACCGCCGAGGATGTAGGCATTTCCAGCAAACTTTCCAATAACTCGATGTGCTTCTTGTACAGCCTCTGCTGTCTCTGCAGCATATTTCGCCGCCGCATTCGCTTGGGCGGTTGCGATATTTAATTCTTGTTGCGCCTTGAGATAGAGGGCTCGAGCAGCATTCGCCTTTGCAGTAAGTGATCTAAGAGTTGTATTGGCTGCGGCTAACTTTTTTGCTGCGGCATCAGCTGCAGATTTTTTTGCTGCCTCCGCCTTCTTTGCAGCTTCAATCTCGGCAAGCGTCGGCTTAGGTTTTGCAATCGCAGGAGTTGACGCCAATGTAAGCCCAGCAATTATGGCAAGGCTAATGAGGCGATACTTGCGAGGCATTGTTACAGAATAAATGAGCGCGAGTTACATTTCAGCGCCATATGCCCTGTGTCGCTAGTTAGCCACATCTCTTCGTGAGAAAAGCACTGTTGCTATGAGACTTCCGATAAATACATAGAAACTTCCCAGAATTAACGCATGCGAATATGAAACATCTGGGCTACCGCCTTGAGCAATTGTTGCGAGTTGATTGCCTGGCATCCAATCGAGAGTTACTGGTTTTACAGCTCCGATGAGATTTTCAATGATTAATAACCAGAGAACTCCGATTGAGATTGCAGAAATTGGAGAGCGGAGCAAAAGCCCTAGAACCATTCCGATGATCCCAAAGTAGATAACTGAGATAGAAACATTGAGTAGAGATTGGCCAATAGCCTGAATTCCATCTGATGTGAACCAAAGATCAGTTGAGACCTTGGCACGCCCCGAAAGCGCTACAGATAGACCGACGCTGACAATCGCTGCAATCGCAACAAGTAACAAAGCAAAGATCTTCATGGCAATTAACTTGCCAACAAGTAAACGGACTCGACCTGGCTGGCGAACTAAGAGATTTCTCAGAGTTCCATATGTGTACTCCTGCGCCGTCTGTGCCGCAAAGACGCAGAGAGCGATGATGCCGAGCAAGCCACCGACAGATGCAAATCCGTAAACCGAACCACTGGCGAGATTTAAAATCTCTCGACTTACCTGACGACCCCGATCAGAATTTCCTTGCTCTGAGTCGATCATCAGATACAGGAACGATGTGGTTAGCCCTGTGAAGAAGAGGGCTGCACCCAGAGTGCCAAGAAAGAGAGTTGGTCGGCGAAGCTTGCGCCATTCAGCTAGCACTACGCGCATCATGAGCGATCTCCTGTCATCTCAAAGAATGTCTCTTCTAAGTTTGGTAGTTGAGGCGCCAATTGAGTAATGGTGATGCCAGCTTCAAATGCTTTTCGATTGAGCGTTCCCGCCCACTCTTCAGGTCCTTCAATATGAGCAACCTCAGAACGAATCGTTGCGTGATGGCCATCGGCTTTGGCAATCTCAAGAACCTTCTGAAGATCAGCAAGCTTTTCAGTCTTTACAAGAATGATTGGTTGTTGCGCCAACATAAGTTCTTGCAGAGGCCCTGCAAATACAACTTCGCCCTTTCGCAACATAACAATGTATTCGCTGATGATTTCAAGTTCTGAGAGTAAATGTGATGAAACAAAGACAGTTGTTCCTTGAGATGCCAACTTCTTTAGTAAGTCACGAACTTCTTGAATACCCTCTGGATCCAAGCCATTTGTAGGTTCATCTAAAACTAAAATCTTGGGATTCGGTAGGAGTGCTGCCGCAATTCCAAGGCGCTGCTTCATTCCTAATGAATAAGTCTTGTACTTTGAATGTCCACGGCCTTCCAGGCCTACGGTTTTAATCAACTCTTCAACGCGTTCGGTGGGAAAACCACCGAGAGTTGCAAGGACTCGCAAATTCTCTGCACCAGAGAGCGCTGGGTAGAAAGCTGGGCCTTCGATCATCGCACCCACCTGCGATAGATATTTCTCGGGGTGGTTTATTGATTCTCCGAGAATTTCTGCCGTTCCACCAGTGGGCGTAATCAAACCCAGAAGCATCCGAATAGTTGTTGTCTTTCCTGCGCCATTTGGCCCTACGAAGCCACAGATTGTTCCGAGTGGAACTTCAAAATTAGCGTGCGAGACCGCATATCCAGATTCATATTTCTTACTTAAATCTTTAACAGCTATTGCGAGATTAGGCATGTGGGCAATTTACC
>CAZSEW010000088.1:0-3791 GCA_964606025.1 uncultured Candidatus Planktophila sp. | reverse complement strand
TCATTGGTGCCGGAACTATGGGAGAAGCATTTATTGCAGCTCTCATTCGATCAGGCATGAAGCCTTCGGTAATCACTATCGTCGTTCGACGCGAAGAACATGGTGCAGAGCTAGCAAAGCGTTACGGAGTCACTGTTAAAGGCCTTGCAGAGGCTGTAGCAACTTCGGATGTCGTCATCCTTGGAATTAAACCTCAGGGACTTTCAGATTTACTTCCTCAGATTCAGCCACACCTCAAGGCTGATTCTCTAGTGATCTCGCTCCTTGCTGGAAAGACAATTGCTGGAATATCTGAAGGACTTGCAGGTCACGCAGCGATAGCCCGCGTTATGCCAAATACTCCGACGCTTATTGGCAAAGGGATGGCGGGTTACTCGCTCTCATCAGGTGTTACTGCGTCCCAGAAGAAATTTGTTGATCAACTTCTTGATGCAACAGGTAAGTCAATTGAGATTCCGGAAGAGCTTCAAAATGCACTTACCGGCACAAGTGGATCAGGACCTGCATACTTCTTTAGATTTGTTGAAGCGATGATTGATGGCTCTGTTGCAATGGGTCTATCTCGCGAAGATGCAACAAAACTTACAATCCAGACAATTGTCGGGGCGGCAGCACTTCTTGATGAATCTGGCGAGACACCAACTCGTCTACGTGAAAAGGTCACAAGCCTTAAGGGTGCAACAGCAGAAGCACTGGCAGTATTTGATGAAGCAGGAATTTCAGAGATTGTTGCAAAGGCGATGGCGGCATCTGCTCGTCGTTCTGCGGAGCTCGCACAGTAATGAAGTTTCTTGCAGTATTTATCGCAGTTCTCCTCGCTTTTTCAACGCCGGCTGAGGCAGCACAGAAGAGAATTGCTGTAAAGAAGATAGAGAAGATTGCATCAACTCCAGGAGCTGAATTACTTGTTGCCACTGGTTCCTCTATCGTCACCATTTCAAATGTAGATTCAACAACATCTGATATCGCTCTCAATGCAATGGATATCTCTGGTGCTGCACAGTGGAGCAAGGCCATTGATGCTGGTGTTGATGAGATCGCGATGGCTGCATCGCGGGATAACGCCGGAAACCTATGGATTGCAGGGTTTTCTGCATCTCCCACACTGCAAGAGAGTACGACAGCTACTTCTGCCGCAGAGAATCCTGATTCAGTAGTTGTAGAACCTACGCAAGATTCTCGTAGCGATTTAAATCGTCTGACAATTTGGAAGGTCTCTTCCGTTGGAGAATTATTAGAAACCTATAATGCAGATGAGAATTTGCCTGGGTTGATCAATGCAATCTCTGTTACAAGTTCAGGAATTTCGCTAGTCGGTCAGTACAACCAGAAATCTTTTATTCAGAGCGTTTCCCCTAGTGGCGCCTTTGGAAAAGTTTTCTATATCGGAACTTCAAAGACGACTTTGAATAGTGTTGTAAGAAATTCAGATGGCAGCGCAAGTGCATTTGGCTTTAGCACTGAAACTTTGGGCGGCAAGAGATTAGCTGCCAAGCAAGATGGCGTCCTGATTAAGGTATCCAAGTCAGGTGCGTTAACTAACGTTGTGAGAAGTTCTGCAATAAAGGCGGAGAGATCCTGGCTTTCAGCAGATTCCAACTTCTTACTTAGTGGTTATGTAAAGGTGGGAAAGAAAGTTGAAACGGCAATTACTAAATTTTCGCCAACCTTTACTCCAACTTGGACGTTAAGAGTTCCATCGACAGGCGAATCCCGTGCACTCACAGCTGGCAAGTCTTCTGTTTTGGCAATCACTTCAAGCGCACCGATTGCTTCAATCATCGGCTGGAAGCCAAGTAAGCCAGCGCTCTTGCTTCTCACATTTGATGGAAAAGGTTTAATCACTACCGCGAAAGGTTCATCAGAGTTAATTACTCCACTGGCTCTCTCATACTCTAAAGAAGTTGGGGCAGTGGGACTGGCGAAGAGTTCAGATGGATCAATCGCCCTCTTTAAATTCTAAATCAAAAGCCTTACGGTCTAAACATAGAGAGTTGGCCGTTTACTCCGGCAACTAAGTAGCGCACTCGGTCAATAACGACCCAAGCTGAAGATATTCCTTCATCATTCTGGTCGGCTGAAACAAGAGAGATCGTTGGTGTTTTACGTGATTGATCAAGTACGCAGAGCCTTTGAGCGCAGTTAAAAGCGGTGGCAGTTCCATCGGTATTGAGGTATTTGCCTGGGGCGCCATAGTTTTCAGTGGTTACAACGTTCTGCTGCGGAGAGTTCTGCACCAGGCTCCAACGAATCTTTGCCGGGTTCGGCGTTGTTGCAGGAGATGCAATTAACCAGCTGGCGGTAATTCCTGCGATGCTCTTTGAGATTGAAATGTCATAACCAGGCATTGGTGTTGTTGCGCCACTTGATTCAAGGTTGTAATAACTCCAAGGTGCATTTGAGAAGGTATCGCGAGATGCAACTCGAACTTCTCCGGATGTCGCTTGCTTTCTCTGGTTGATAGAGAGAACAGAGTCATAGATGACAAATGTCTTTCTTCCATTAAAGGCGGCTTTAAGGTGGAATCCAACATCTCCAGTTGTGCGACCGTCGGTCTTTCGATCTCCATCGATTAACTCATAGCTCCACTTATTAGCGCTCTTTAGGCGAGATGCACCGAGCAGAATTCCCTGACTTTCATCTCGATAGAAGACCTGAATACCGGCAGCAGTAGCTACACAAGCACTTGAGATGCTGACATCACTTGCGGTACGGGTACGCACAGGGTCTTTGTAATCATTAACAGCTGTTCCATTACCATCAACAATTTCGTAGGTAAATTTCTTGCCATCATAAGATGCGTAGTGGAGATCTTTATCTTTGTTGTCAGAGTAGAAAATATGCAGAGTTTGTGTCGTGCCCGATCCATTAACGCAGGCTGAGATAGGGCTAGTTATTGGATGCTTCGTACGTGGCGCAGTTCCACCCACGCCGTCGACTGTTAACTTCTTCCACTTCTTGCCCTCCCACGTTGCAATCTTGAGACGGCCACTGCCTGCATCTGAGTAGAGAACTGTGGGTTTTCTATTGAAGTTCACGCTGGTTACATGTGAGCCAGTTGAATTTTCATCAATGACAAATCTCTTCCAAGCAGCTTGCGGAGTTATTGGAGTAGTTATTACTGCATCGGATGTGCCATTTGAATTTGATGCAACGATGCTAAATGTATAACTGACGCCATTTTTCAATCCGGTGAAGGTAATCGGCGATGTTAATCCGCTCTTTACCTCATTCGTAACTAAGTTCTTAACCGAATAGGTAGAAATCTGCGCAGAGCGCGCATTTGCTGGGGGATCGAAGGTAATGATTGCTTCCCCGTCAGAGATTAACGCTGTTGCATTTCGCACTGCTTGTGGGATACCAACAGCGAGTCCAACAGGTGGTTTTCTGCGCATATCTTCCATCATCGCAAGCAGAAGTGGACCCGGCTCTCTAAAGATTTCTCCTGCTTCTAGATTTGGAGTCATGATTCGATTGATTGATGAAGAGTAAGTTGCTTCATCTAAATGGCTAACGGATGAACCTTCTTCATATCGCGCTGGCGTGTAGAGCTTAGGTTTAGTTCCACCATTTGCCGCGATACCAAGTGCGCCCGACCAAACAAGGGTTGAAGTGAGAGCTTTCCCGAGTTCAAGTGATGGACTTGGTAGATCTGAGAGTCTGCGTCCATCAGGCAATTGAGCGTATGCGTTATATGGTGTTGGTTGATCAATACTTCCGTAGCCGAAGAAGTTGTCATATGAATCAGTCGATAGGAATCCGAGGCCGTGGCCCATCTCATGGAGAAATAC
>CAZSEW010000087.1:0-3829 GCA_964606025.1 uncultured Candidatus Planktophila sp. | reverse complement strand
CCTGTCCGAAAGTTAAATTTCCAGAACCGACTGTGACGCTCGCTGCAAAAGTTGATAATAGAAATGGAACAGAAGAAATGATTGCCGCAGCTGCAAATATTTTTGAACGCGACTTACCGGAGCCACCGAAGCGTGACTTCACGCTTCCACTCAACGGCGAGTTCAACGACATCTTTTACTGCTCCTAATAAGTTTTTGCTGCTGGTCAAAAGGGTGACCTGAGGGTGAATATTACGGGATTCTAGAACCGAAGTTCAAAACGCATAACTATTTTTTGCCTATTTTGACCGGAGTTTTGACCGTATTTAGGTCGATTCCGAGCGCATTTACTGAAACTGACCGTGTGATTTGTGACGCTGCACAGAATTCGGGGTCAACCGAAGGTTTGGTCAGGGCCACAGCTTGGAAAGTGACCACGGTCCCTGAAATTCGCCCGCCAGTGGTCAAGGTCAATCCGTGTCCTGCAGTCAGGGATGCCAGAACCTTTTGCGGTGATCCAGAAATCAAAAGCGAGCGCGAGGCTAGCCCATCCGTTAAAACATCCTCCGTTGATAAGACAGAAATGTTTGCGCGATTTGAAGCTATGCATAAAAGCATGTCATCAGCACCACCTAGCGCAAAGGCATCAATACGCATTGAAGTTGCGCGGGGATCAACCTTCAAAGTGTTCGGGATCTGGAAGAAGAGAGATTGTGATTCCACAACTTTCGCCTTCGCGGTTGGAGATTCACCTTCTAAATACGTTATATCTGCAACGGGTTCAGCGGAAGTCGAAGGCGATGGACTGACCGAAGGTGACTCTGAAATGGTTGGAGAAGGTTGAGCCGCTGGAGTTTCAGTCACAGTCTCTGCAACCGGATTTGGAGTCAATTGATCTGCAAGCGAAGGAAGCATTTGCGTGAGCACAAGACCCAACGCTGCAAGCGCGGCTGTTCGCTTGAGCAGCTTCTTGAGCGTTGGGGACATGGCCAAATCATATTACGGATAGAACCGAATTCTATAAAGAGCCCTACTTGAGGTACTTTTTGCGCATGGCAACTGCGCGTAAACCTGCTTCTCGCCGAAAGGCTGATGAACAAAGTCAAGAACTTCTCATTGAACTTAACTCCTGGGCGAGCACCAGCAAAGTTACAAATGATCCATATGTAAAAGCGCTTACTAACGCACTTGAGACTGGTGAAGATATTGAGTCAATTGCCGAGATTAATCCACTTGATTACCTGCCTCATCCAGAATTCACTGCAGGTGCTCGTCGCCTAAAGCTGAACAACATTTTGACAATTATTCGAAACGTACTCGTCTTTGCACCTGTAGCTCTTACTTGGCTTGCGGTATCAAAGGCAACGACGGCATTTGCCGAATATACAAAGGCAAATCAAGACGCAGTCGTAAACTTTCTTGAATTCTGGCAAGACGGATACGGCGTTCTGGGTTCTGAATGGACCATTGGCCACGTTGGCTTGCTCGACTTCTATCTCATCGCAGTTGTAATTGCGCTGACTCTGATTACCGCACTAATGACAGACCGCCATCAGCGCGAACAACGCTCTCACGTTGCAAAGCTTGAAGATAAGCGATTAGTTCTCGGACTAAAGTTGCACTCTTATCTTTATTCTCAGCGCAAGGTAACCCCTGAGACAGTTAATGCTCGTGTGGCTGCATCGGTTAAGAATCTGCAACTTTCTTCAAAGTCGATGGCACAGGCAAGTAAGGACCTCCGTAAAGACATTAATTCCATTCCTTCAAATAAGCAGGTTCTAGCTGAGCTTAAGAAATTGAATAAGTTCTGACTCAATGAGAACGAAGAGAAGCCAAACCTCTGAATTTGCCGAGGATGTAACGCACCAAGCGGGTTGGATGTACGCCGACCTCTTCTTGGCGCTGATGGTTATCTTTCTTGCGACTATTTCATTTGTTCCCAAGCTCTCGGGTGGACCAGCGACTGGTAATGCCAAAGTCCAAGAGTCTGTCGCGCTTAAATCAGTTAACTTTGATCAAGGAATGGCCAAACTATACAACGGCTTTGATCTCGAAAGACTGCGCACCGATATCGCTGACTTTAAAAAGAAGGCAAAGCTTGCAGATGATGCTGACATTATTTATGTTCAAGTTATTGGTGGGTATGCAAAGGGCGAGAAAGCCTCAAAGGGAACACTTGCAGCAATTGATTTCAGTGTGAAGCTTAAGAAAAACGCGGCAGATCTATTCGATGGCGCTGCAGTTAAGTTAGATACAAGTAGTTCTATTCCAAGCGGTTCGGTTGCTCTACGCTTAACTTTTGCCGCTCGTTCTTTTTAGAAATTAACTAGAGCTAATTAAGGCAATACTTCAAAATCAAACCAGCGGGCAGTGATTCCACCTGGTGTTACGACTTCGAGAGTTCCTTCACCAGCATTTAATCCTGCAGGCACTTGAACTGTAATCTGGGTATCGGAATCCACATTGAAGGTTGTTGCATTTGTAAATACGTTGAAGATAACTCGAATTGCTCCTGTGAAATTCGTACCGGTCAAGGTAATGACATCGCCTTCAGCGCCTGCGTAAGGACTGATTCCAGTAAGGGTTGGCACGCATCCACTACTACATCTCGAATCCCCGACGGTCAAGGTCGTGTTCGGTGCAATCGAGATACCCGTTGTGCCATTTCCAAATACGAATACCGGCGCCAAGGTAAAGTTTCGAACGCGGACTGTGATCGAGTCTGATGTAATCGCTAGATAGTTTCGATTTCCAGGAACGGTCACTGTCACTACGCATAAGCCTGCCTCTGTGGCATTTAAACCATTCCCCGTCACGGTACAGCTGGCACCAGACACCTTGGTAAATGTTGCAGTCGCGGTTGGGTTATTTCCGCCGCGGTAAACAAGGGTAAATGGCACGCTAACTTCACCATTTACTCCATCAATTGTCACAGGATCCTGCGCAATCCGGTTGACCGTAAAGTTAATTGCAGCACCCGCATAATTCGGAATCTCATAATTTGTAGCCAGCCCCGAAGACATCACGATTGCAGATGGGGTAATTCGGTATGTACCAGCATCAATCGGAGTGCGAGTATCTGAGTAAGAGAAAGTCTCAAATGGATTCGCTACAAAGCTGTAGGTCAAAGTTAAGGATGAGGCTGCATCTGTACCCTTAAATCCGCTGATTGTGTAGGTTGGAGAAATGGCTGCTCTGTTGCCAGGAGAGTAATCAACTGCCGTAACAGTATCCATGACAATTATTGGGGCATCGGCTTTCGCAATAGTCATGGAAAGTGCTGATGCCGTAGTTGCAGTTAAGAAGTTCGTGCCTTCGGCAATTGTCGCGTTCAAAGTACATGCGAGCGTTCCTGAAGTCGCAGTCAGGATTCCTCCCAGTGCATCGAAGGAACATCCTGGAGATGAATTCAAAGAGTATGTGATTGTTCCATCGAGTGCACCATATGAAATTGCAGTAACTACAGTTGCGGTGTCTGTGTATTTCAGCGTTGATGTTGTAGAACTTAAGGAGATGGTTCTATCTCCCTTAGCAATTGTGATTGTCGCTGTTGCAGAATCCGCAAGGTAATTATCTCCTTCTGCAACAGTCATTTCAATCACGCAGCTTCCGGCCTCAATGAGCGACATCACCGCGGTTGACGAATCCACAGAGCAATTACTTGGAGTAGAAGTTGCGTAGGTAATGACGCCATTTCCAAGACGTGAGCTTGTCGTAGGGGTATCAGTAAGACCCGGCCTAAATGTTATGTAGTTTGTTGCGGGTGGGGAAGTCACAGCGCTATTTGTGTTTACCGTTGGATAAACCAAAGAAGAAGTGTTTGGTGCTCGATTAATCGTCAGCGTTCCCG
>CAZSEW010000086.1:0-3844 GCA_964606025.1 uncultured Candidatus Planktophila sp. | reverse complement strand
AAACCAGTCAAGACCAAGCCAGCAAAGAAGTAGTCATGGCAGAACCATCAAGTTATCGGCCACGTGAAATTCCGGAAGAACCTGGTGTTTACAGGTTCTACAACGCAGCCGATAAAGTCATTTATGTCGGTAAAGCAAAGAATTTAAAGAACCGCCTGACAACATATTTTGGTTCAAACCTGGCTCAGAAAACTTATCGAATGGTCCACGAAGCAGTTCGCGTCGACTGGACAATAGTTGCAACTGAACTTGAAGCACTCGCTCTTGAATTTTCTTGGATCAAGCAGTATCACCCTGCTTATAACGTCCAGTTCAAGGACGATAAGTCTTATCCGTATTTAGCAATCTCCATGAGTGATGAGTTCCCACGAATTTTCATTACTCGCAAGGAGAAACGTCCAGGCTTAAAGTATTTCGGTCCGTACACAAATGCATGGGCACTTCGGAATACTTACGAAGTACTTCTTAAAGTATTTCCAGTTCGCTCGTGTAGCGCAGGTAATTTCCAACGTGCACAGCGCAGCAAGCGCCAATGCTTACTGGGGGATATTGGTAAATGTGCTGCGCCCTGTGTTGGTTGGGTATCACCCGAAGAACATCGAGAGTTAGCAGTAAAGCTCGACTCCTTCATGGAGAAAGGAATGGAGAATCTTCTGCCTACATTAAGGCAAGAGATGGAACTCGCATCCGATATGGAGGAGTATGAAAGAGCGGCGCGATTGCGTGACCAAATTGAATCTTTTGAAAAGGCACAAAGATCAACGCAAGGAAATCTTTCTGATGATCTCGATGGTGACTTCATTTCTCTTCACGAGGAAGGTCTGCATGCAGCTGGCTCAATCTTTATGGTTCGTCGTGGCTCCATCAAAGGTTCTCGTTCATGGATTGTCGATCAAGAGAAGGCGCTGGAAGGCGATGACCAAATAGCATCACTCTTCTTCTCAATTTATAGTCAGAGCGCTCCCACAGATATTCCGCATGAGATTTTCTTGAATAAAGAACCAGTTGATCGCATAGCGCTAGAGGAGTGGCTGGCTTCGCTACGAGGATCAAAGGTCTCAATTAAGGTTCCCCAACGTGGCGAGAAAGTGGAGCTTCTTCAAACAGTAGAACGGAATGCTCACTACGCCCTTGTTCAGTATTTGAGCAAGAGAGCGACCGATGCTGCAGTCTCTGGAAAAGCGCTCCTTGAACTCGAAGAAGAGTTGCAACTCAGCAGAACGCCGCTTCGTATCGAGTGTTACGACATATCAAATATTTCAGGTACATCGGTAGTTGCTTCCATGGTCGTCTTCGAAGATGGACTTGCAAAGAAGAGTGAGTACCGACGTTTTATCATCGACACAGATACCGCTCAAGATGACACTAGAGCGATGCATCAGGTGATTACCCGACGCATGAAGAGACTTCTTGCTGATAGAAAAGTAAATCAGAGTGAGGTGGCCGAGACAGGTGGTCGCTTAAGTAAATTCGCATACCCACCTCAACTGATTGTTGTCGACGGTGGAGCGCCACAAGTCAGTGCAGCACAACGCGCCCTCGATGAGCTTGGCATTACCGATGTTGCTCTCTGCGGATTAGCCAAGCGTCTGGAAGAAGTGTGGATGCCGGGTGATAAAGATCCGCTTATCTTGCCTCGAACAAGCGAAGGCATGTATTTATTGCAGAGAATTAGAGATGAAGCACACCGATTTGCGATTACATTCCACCGAAGCCGCCGTTCTAAGGTAATGCTGGAATCTTTACTCGATGAGATCCCTCAATTAGGTGAATCAAGGAGATCTGCACTTCTAGAAAGATTTGGTTCAGTAACCGCAATGCGAAAGGCGAGCGTTGATGAACTCGCATCTACTCCTGGAATCGGCGCAACTATCGCCTCAATTATCTTTTCCCATCTCCAATCACTATCTAATCCGGGCGTAGATATGCAGACCGGCGAGATACTTGACAGCTAAGGCAGAATAAAGGCCATGACGGAGAACCAGAGGGCTACTAAAGAGTTGTTAGTACTAACCGGAATGTCTGGTGCCGGGCGATCAACCGTTGCTCACGCCCTAGAAGATCTTGGTTGGTATGTAGTCGATAACCTTCCTCCAGCACTGCTGCCTCAACTTGCTGAACAGGCCCTCGATACCCATGCAGCACTCGCTGTCGTCGTAGATGTACGCGGAGGTAAGTTCTTCGATGAACTCAATAACGCTTTAGCAACACTTAAAGACCAGTCAGTTCCGTATCGACTTCTCTTTCTTGATGCATCAGATACAGCCCTTGTTCAGAGATTTGAATCCACTCGTAGGCCTCATCCACTGCAAGGACAAGATCGATTGGTTGATGGCATCTCTCGAGAGCGAGCAAAGTTAGAGGAGATTCGCGCACAAGCAGATGTAGTTATCGATTCATCAAATCTCAATGTCCACCAACTCGAGAAGCGCACCGGTGAGATCTTTGCAGCAGGTATGTTGCCAGCTCTTCGTATTAACGTACTTTCATTTGGTTACAAATATGGAATCCCTGTAGACGCCGATCTCGTAGTTGATTGTCGATTTATTCCAAACCCACATTGGATACCAGAATTACGTCCTCTGAATGGCCTTGATGCGCCAGTCTCTGAAAAGGTTTTGTCGAGTGATGGCGTGGAAGAGTTCGTTAAGAGCTACGTCGGCGTAGTTCGCCAGATGACGCCAGGTTATTTCCGAGAGGGAAAGAAGTACGTCACTCTCGCTATTGGTTGCACAGGCGGAAAGCATCGCTCGGTTGCAATTGCAGAAGAGATTGCCAAGCAATTAACTGCGGCAGCAAACGAGATAGAAATTTCCGCACATGCAACTCACCGTGATGTAGGACGTGAATGAGTCCAAATAAGGAAATGAAATTGGGTAGAAAAGTTGTTGCACTCGGTGGTGGACATGGTCTCGCTGCAACGTTGACTGCTCTCCGACAATTCACATCTGAGATAACGGCAATAGTTACCGTTGCAGATAATGGCGGTTCCAGTGGTCGACTTCGCCAAGAATTTCCCATCTTGCCGCCAGGTGATCTTCGTATGGCACTCGCTGCGCTGTGTGGCGATGATGATTGGGGCAGAAGTTGGGCCGACATCATGCAGTATCGCTTCACAAGCGATGGCGAACTCAATGGTCACCCAATCGGTAACTTGCTTCTGGCTGCTCTCTGGGATCGAGATGGAGATGTTGTTGCTGGTCTTGATCGGGTTGGCTCTCTCCTTAAAGTTATTGGAAGAGTATTGCCAATGGCAGATCAACCACTTGATATTGAAGCAACCTTTGAAGATAAGTCCGGCGTTCAGCGCGTTCGAGGACAGGCAGAGGTAGCAACGGCTAAGGGTCGTTTCAAGTCAATTCGCATCATTCCTGAAAATCCAGGAGCGCGAAGAGAATCTCTTGATGCAATTGCAGATGCAGAGTGGATAACAATGGGGCCAGGTTCATGGTTCTCGAGTGTGATCCCACATCTCCTTGTACCTGCGCAGCGTGAGGCAATCATCTCTTCTCAAGCAAAGAAAATTCTCTTATTAAATTTAGATATCGCAGATCAGAGTGCGGGGGAGTATGCGGGATATTCACCACTTGACCACCTTGCGATTCTCAGTGAATATGCACCAGCTTTGAAATTTGACCTCGTTGTAGTTGATTCCACAACTGCCGGCCAAGAAGAGTTGAAGAGCCATCTTTCAACCTTAGGTTCAGAGTTTCTATCGGCCGATTTGCGCAGTAGTTCATCGCCTTTACATCACGATGTGAAAAAATTAGCCTCACTTTTCTCACACATTGATTCACAAATACTGGTTGGATAAGCCCATGGCAATGACAGCAGCGGTAAAGGA
>CAZSEW010000085.1:0-3942 GCA_964606025.1 uncultured Candidatus Planktophila sp. | reverse complement strand
TAAACGAGGTTCCATTGGTTGCTGTCGAGTGTTACTGACATGTATTAAGCCTCCGTGAGTGCTTATCAGTACGGACCAGGCGGCCCATACGTTCGGTTAGCCCATGGGGTCCTCGAGGAACTCCAGCGGCCATCGACAGGAATAGTGTGCGCCTGATTTAGAGAAAACGCACCACGAAAATGCAAGTGTTTTGCATATTTATGGGGTGAATTGAGCGTGATTTGAAAGTTTTTTTAGTTACGCGCCAGTAGGTACCCTTGCTAGATGATGGAGCAACTGCGCGACCTTAAATCACATAGCGGCTTCACAAGCTTGGCCATCTCTCGATTTATTTCCAATATCGGCAATGGAATCTCACCGATCGCACTGGCTTACGGGGTCTTAAGTCTTGAAGGCGCCAATGGGAAAGATCTCTCCATCGTAATGGCCGCTCGCTTTGTTCCACTTCTTGGCTTCATGTTATTTGGCGGAGTCATCGCCGATCGTTTTCAGCGCAATCGCTTAGTTGGTGGCGCAGACATGATTGGTAGCTTCCTTGCTGCTGTCAGCGCCGTTTCGCTAATCGCAGGATTCTCTTCTGTCTGGTTACTTGCAACTATGGCTGCGCTCTTTGGAATTCTCAACGCTATTTGGTGGCCAGCAATGTCGGGAGTTCTTCCTGAAATATTGCCGAAAGAGAAGCTGCAATCTGGAAATGCAATCATCGGACTAACAACAAATATTGGGTACATCATCGGAACCCTCTCGGGCGGAGTTTTGGTCGCAACAATTGGCGCTGGTTGGGGCTTACTTGCAGATGCAATCTCATTCTTTATCGCCGGCGCGATTGTTTGGTTCCTTCCCATCCTCGGAAGAGCTAAAGATCAGAGCCCAGGAATATTGCACGACCTCATCGTCGGTTGGCGTGAATTTATCTCTCGCTCGTGGGTCATTGCGATGGTCTTCGCATTCGCTCTTATCAATATGGCATTTGAGTCGATGCTCTCGGTACTTGGACCGCTAAATTTCAGCGACCCGGAGACAGGTCCAAAGTTGTGGTCTTACAACTTGGCGGCGCTCACCATTGGAATGCTCATTGGTGGAGTCTGGGTTCTCAAGGTTAAATTCAAGAAACCTTTATTTGTTTCGATGATTCTAATTGCAATCTCTTCTATTTGGGATTTCTCACTTGCGCTAGATTTCCCACTTGTCTTCGGACTAATCGCAGGAGTCTTCTCTGGAATTAGCTTGGAAGTATTTATGGTTACGTGGAATACATCTCTGCAGAGCCACGTTCCTGAAGAGTCTTACTCTCGCGTCAGCTCTTACGACACCCTGGGTTCTTATGGAATTGCTCCACTGGGAATTGTCGTTGCTGGGCCGCTTGCGATGCACTTTGGGGTGAACGCCATTCTCTTCATTACAGGAGTAACCACGCTTGTAGCCGCTGGTTTATCTCTTCTCGTTAAGTCAGTTCGCAATCTCGAGAACCCGTAGGCTTCAAATCCCCTAGGCTTCAGGCTATGAGTACTGAGGCAGTTAACCCACCACCTAAGTTACGTGGCTGGTTTCACCTTGCAGCGACTCCCCTTGTCATCATTGCCTCACTTGTCCTCTTCATATTAAGTGGCGAGCCATTTAAATTTGCAGTCGCTCTCTATTCGTTAACAGCCATCATGCTCTTTAGCGTCTCTGCTATTTACCATCGCGTTCCGTGGATTCCTCGAAAGAAGAAGATCTGGCGTCGTTGGGATCATGCAAATATCAATTTGTTAATTGCTGGTTCATATACGCCTTTTGCAGTAGCGCTTCTAGAACCACGTGATAGAAATATTCTTCTCGCTGTTATTTGGATCGGTGCGCTCTCAGGAGTTGCGATACGTGTGTTCTGGGTTGGCGCACCTCGCTGGTTATACGTCGCTAATTATTTGATCCTCGGATGGGTCGCTGTGATTTACACACCACAGCTTTATAAAGAGGGTGGTCTATGGGTGATAATTCCAATCCTCGTGGGCGGTCTTCTCTACTCAATGGGCGCAATCTTCTATGCGCTTAAATTGCCTGGGCGAAATGCTAAGTACTTCGGCTTCCACGAGTTATTCCACATCTTTGTGCTCGCTGCGTGGATTTCACAATACCTAGCGGTCTCGTTCGCCATTTACCGAAACTAGCTAAATGCCCTAATCTTGACCACGGGCACAAGCAAGTCTTGGGTTCTGGCGAGGGGTAGCCCTTCAAGAAGTGAATGTGAGTTAATAACGATGGCAGAGAAGAATTTCCGTAACTGGGTTGGATTTCGCGATGATTCAGAGCGCGAACCTGTAGCAAATCCTGTTGATCGTATTCGCGATCTTGAATCTCAGTTAGCCGACCTTCGTTCACGTCGCGATATCACCGGCCTCTCACGCGAAGAGTTTGAAATCCTCGCAACCGAAACTGCAATGGCGATGATTAAATCCGCCCAGGCTCGCGAGGCAAAGGCGAATGCAGCAGCCGATCGCATGATTGCCGAATCAACTCGTAATGCAAAAGACACTTTAGAGACCGCAGAGACAAAGGCGCGCAGCATTCTTGCCGGCGCCGAAAGCCGTGGTCGTAAATATATTTCTGCCGCGGAACTTGAAGCTGCAGAACTTATTCGCGATGCCAGCCGCGAAGCAGCAGCTATTGCAGATGCGAAGGTCCGCGAAGCTGAATCTATTGTGGATTCGAAACGACGCGAAGCTGCAGCACTTGCAACGGCAGCTCGTCGCGAAGCCGAGAGAATCATCTCTGAGGCTTCTGGCAATGTAAATGATTTCCGTGCTTGGCTCGGAGATATGGTCTCTGAATCAGAGCGTCTCTACCGTGCACAGACCCAGGCTCTCTCCGCTGCCGAAGCCGCTATCGCACAATCTCGCGAAAAACTTGATACATCTTTTGCGCGCCTTAGCCGAATGCAGGAACTCGTTAGTGCATCAATCAATGAGGACGGAACTGTAAAGAGATCGGCTCCGATTAAGGTTGAGAGCAAGAGAACTGCGCCAGCACTAGAAGCGCCAAAGAAGAGCACAAAGACTCCAGCAAAGCGCGCAGTTAAGAAGACAACTTCAAAGCGTAAGTAACATTCATGGCTACCAAACGCGGTATCCAATACATCCCTGCTATCGATGGGTTACGTGCCCTCGCAGTAATCGCTGTGATGTTCTATCACTTGGGATTCTCTTGGATTCCGGGTGGATTCCTCGGCGTTGATCTCTTCTTTGTAATTTCTGGATATGTCATTACGCGACTCTTGCTTGATTCAATTGAACAAAGTGGCGGACTAGACCTTCGCGGTTTCTATCTTGCTCGCGCACGACGCTTGCTACCAGCCTTGCTCTTTACAGTCATCACAACCACCATTGCGATTGGAATCTGGGCGCCAGATACCATCAAGCGATTCATTACAGATCTGCCTTTTGCGCTTACTGGCACTATGAATTGGTGGTTGGTAGCCAAAGAACAAGATTACTTCGAAAGTATTGGTAGGCCACCTCTTCTTCAGCACACTTGGTCGTTAGCTGTTGAGGCACAGTTCTATCTTGTTTGGCCGCTGATTCTTTATTTCATTTTAAAGAGACTTGGCAAGAATCGAATTCCTTTTGCAGCTCTTCTGATTTCAGCTGCATCTGGCATCGCACTTTTGATTGTCTCCCTCTCGATAGATGCATCCAATAGCTCTGATGTCAGCCATATCTACTTCGGTACAGATACCCACAGCATCGGGCTCTTTCTAGGTGCTGCCCTAGCAGTCAGCTGGATTCCACAGAATTTCACGACAAATGTAAGCAAGAAGGCACAAGACTTTATCGATGGCGTTGGCGTCTTTGGATTTATTGGAATTCTTGCGACATTTCTTCTTATTAATGAGAGCGAACCAACTCTTTACAAGATCGCATTCCCACTAGCTGCAATCTTTGGCGCTGCAATCATTATGTCTGT
>CAZSEW010000084.1:0-3953 GCA_964606025.1 uncultured Candidatus Planktophila sp. | reverse complement strand
CAGGAGATGAATTTGGAAGGTAAGAAAAAACCTATTGTGGGCGGTGAGGGTTTCGAACCCCCGACATCCTCGGTGTAAACGAGGCGCTCTACCACTGAGCTAACCACCCGGCTTGGTACTGCTCGCGAATACTACTTTATATAGGCGAAAGAGTGAAAATCGCGCTTAAGTTAAGCGAGATTAGAGAGCAGCGATAGCGGCTTTGTAATCACCATTATTGCGAGCATCTCCGAGGCCATTTACTACCGACCAGCGGACGATTCCCTCTTTATCAATGATGAAAGTTCCGCGCATTGCGCATCCGATATCTTCATTGAAAATTCCGTATGCCTTAGAAACTGCGCCATGTGGCCAGAAATCTGAGAGAACTGGGAATGTGTAACCCTCTTGCGCTGCGAAAATCTTTTGTGTGTGCATTGAATCGCAAGAGATTGCAAGGACCTGCACATTGTCATTTTCAAATGAAGCAAGATCATCACGGATTGCGCAGAGTTCGCCGGTGCATGTACCTGTGAATGAGAATGGAATAAAGAGAACGACAACGTTCTTCTTGCCCTTAAATGATGAGAGAGAAACCTTTGTTCCGGTCTGATCCTTTAATTCGAAATCTGGGGCTGCTTGTCCATTTGCTACTGGCGTCATCTGTGTCATAACGCGAATCTATCGCTTGCCAGCCTTTCGTGCCACTAGACGTGTAGCCGTCCAATCTGCGGCAACTGCGATTGTAGAAGTTTGATTTAAGCCACATAAAGGGGCTGCGTCTTGGATATCACTAGGTTCAACATGTCCATCTCGTCCAACCTTTGGAGTAAGAACCCAAATCGGACCTGTCTCAGATAGATAAGTCGTTGCATCCATTAATTCATCAACAAGATCACCATCATCTTCGCGGAACCAGAGAAGAACGGCATCGACGACTTCGGTAGTTGATCCTTCAAGGAATTTAGTCCCCGTCATCTTCATGATTTCATCACGGAGAGCGGCATCACAATCTGGCCCGTGTCCCACTTCAAGGACTAGCTCTCCTTTAGCAAATTCCATCCGCATTGCCACGGGAATAGTCCAACGGATGAGACCAGAATTTACAAGGGTATTTACAAGGGGTTTTTCCTGTACTGGAGCGTATTTTTTTGTGCTCATCCACCTTTTAAGCGAGAATACCGCCATGACTGAATTCGATGGATTCCCAGATCAGATTATTGACCAGCTTGTAGATACCGATCCATCGGAAACGGCTGAATGGCAGGCATCATTCGATGCAGCGTTAACAGCAGCTGGTCCGGTCCGTGCGCGTTACTTGATGCTCTCACTTCTTCGTCGCGCACAAGAGAAAAACATTGGTTTATCTCAGCTTCGTACAACTGATTACATCAACACGATTTCTCCTGAACACGAACCACAATTTCCGGGCGATGAAGCAATCGAACGCCGAATCCGCGCATTCAATAGATGGAATGCTGCAATGTTGGTGCACCGTGCACAGCGTCCAGGAATCGGCGTCGGTGGACACATCTCGACTTACGCATCTTCTGCATCCTTATATGAAGTTGGATTCAACCACTTCTTCCGCGGACAAGATCACCCGGGTGGCGGAGATCAAATCTTCTTCCAGGGTCACGCAAGTCCCGGAATGTATTCACGTGCATTCTTAGAAGGTCGCTTTACAGAAGATCAGCTCGATGGGTTCCGTCAGGAACTTTCACATCAAGCGGGAGGATTATCTTCATACCCTCACCCACGTTTGATGCCTGACTTCTGGCAATTCCCAACAGTGTCAATGGGTATCGGACCAATCAATGCGATCTACCAAGCTCGCTTCAACCGTTATTTACACAACCGTGGAATTAAAGATACGAGTGATCAGAATGTTTGGGCATTCCTTGGCGATGGTGAGATGGATGAGGTCGATACTCTCGGCGCAATCGGTCTTGCATCACGCGAGAAGCTAGATAACTTAACTTTCGTTGTTAACTGTAACTTGCAGCGCCTTGATGGCCCTGTTCGCGGTAACGGCAAAATTATTCAAGAACTTGAATCAATCTTCGGTGGTGCAGGTTGGAATGTAATCAAGGTCGTATGGGGTCGCGAATGGGATCCACTACTTGCACAAGATCGCGAGGGTGCTCTTGTTAACTTGATGAACACAACTCTCGATGGAGATTTCCAGACCTTTAAGGCCGAAAGCGGAGCATTCGTTCGCGAACACTTCTTCGGTCGCGATCCACGTACAGCAGCAATGGTCTCTAGTTGGTCTGATGATCAAATCTGGGGCCTCAAGCGCGGTGGCCACGACTATCGCAAGTTGTTTGCTGCTTACACAGCTGCAGTGCAGAAGAATGGAAAGCCAACTGTCATTCTTGCAAAGACAATTAAGGGTTGGACACTTGGGTCGCACTTCGAAGCGCGTAACTCAACGCACCAGATGAAGAAGATGTCACTTGAAGATATCGTCGAATTCCGCGATCGCTTGGGTATTCCAATTGCAGATGACAAGTTGGATAAGTACACACCTCCTTATTACAAGCCGGCTGCAGATTCTCCTGAGATGAAGTACCTCGAAGAGCGTCGTCGTGCATTAGGTGGATCAATTCCAAGCCGCCGTAAAGTTTCACGTCCGCTTCCACAGCCAAGTGATGAAGCATACGAATCTGTTCGACGTGGTTCAGGGCAGCAAGAAGTTGCAACTACGATGGCATTTGTTCGCATGCTCAAGGATTTAATAAAGGATCCGGGCTTGGGTAACCGCCTTGTTCCAATCATTCCTGATGAGGCTCGTACATTTGGTCTGGATTCGTTGTTCCCAACGCTGAAGATTTACTCACCTCATGGCCAGCAGTACATGGCTGTGGACCGTGAATTGATGTTGTCATACAAGGAGTCAACAGCGGGTGTAATTCTTCACGAAGGAATTAACGAAGCAGGATCTGTTGCATCATTTACAGCAGTTGGATCTTCATACTCAACACATAACGAACCAATGATTCCGATCTACATCTTCTACTCAATGTTCGGTTTCCAGCGTACGGGTGATGCCTTCTGGGCAGCATCTGACCAGTTAGTCCGTGGATTCGTTCTTGGTGCAACAGCTGGCCGTACAACTCTTAACGGTGAAGGCCTACAGCATGAAGATGGTCACTCACATCTCCTTGCAGCGACAAACCCAGCAGTTGTCGCTTATGACCCAGCATTTGCTTACGAAGTAGGACACATCTTTAAAGATGGTCTTCGTCGCATGTATGGCGAGAACAGTGAAGATATTTACTACTACATGACCGTTTACAACGAGCCATATATGCAACCTGCAGAGCCAGAAAATCTTGACATCGATGGTTTGCTTAAGGGAATCTATCTCTACGCAGCAGCTCCAAAGCAGCGTAAGAAGAATGCGCAGATCCTTGCATCTGGTGTTGGTGTTAACTGGGCACTTAAGGCGCAGAAGTTACTTGCAGAAGATTGGGGCGTTGCCGCTTCAGTTTGGTCAGTTACTTCATGGAATGAACTTCGTCGCGATGGTCTTGCAGTAGATCGTCACAACATGCTCAACCCAGGAAATAAGAAGAGCG
The DNA here is from genome assembly GCA_964606025.1 of uncultured Candidatus Planktophila sp. Classification (GTDB taxonomy): domain Bacteria; phylum Actinomycetota; class Actinomycetes; order Nanopelagicales; family Nanopelagicaceae; genus Planktophila. The sequence goes on along the minus strand of CAZSEW010000084.1, from coordinate 390 downwards.
CCTACATATCCAAGAAGTTGGAAGGAACACAAGGACCGGTCGTTGCAGTCTCTGACTTCATGCGCGCAGTCCAAGACCAAATCTCTCCTTGGGTTCCAAATCAATTCCACTCACTCGGAACCGATGGCTTTGGTCTCTCTGATACTCGCGGAGCTCTTCGTCGCCACTTCAAAGTCGATGCAGAGTCAATCGTTGTAGCAACACTTGCAGAGCTAGCCAAGGCGGGAGAAGTTAAGGAAGCTGTTGTTCAGGAAGCTATTGATAAGTACCGGATTTTCGATGTACGTTCAGCAGATGCTGGCAACACCGAAGGTTCAGGTTGATTAACCGAATCCCTGTCACCGATATCTCCCCCGTTGTCTACTTCGGGGGAGAATTTCTCCCTGTAAA
>CAZSEW010000083.1:0-3978 GCA_964606025.1 uncultured Candidatus Planktophila sp. | reverse complement strand
AGTGGCTTTGGCCATGGCTTTCCCAAACGAGTTCCCATGCCTGCTGCCAGAATTACAACTTGAATCGCCATCTCTACCTTCTCGACCTATCTATGAGCGAAATTCCCGCTTAAGCACGATAGATTACCTCTTATGAGTGAAAATCTCCGTACTTTTGATGTTCATGCGGGTACCAAGATTGCAGAAATCCTCGAGGCATTTCAATCAGGCAATCAAGATCTCTTGCTAGTCGACGAGAACTCTGTTGTGACCCAACCCCACCTTGAATTACTTACTGATTACCCACGAACCGTTACGACCGCTCTTGTTACCAAAGTAAAAGGTGGCCTAACTCGTACAAGCCAGGGACGAATTACTGGTGCAACATCTGGATACCACGAAGTAGGACATGGAAACCATACATTCCTCGGAATTATGCGACTCTCGCAATTTCAGCGCGAAGAAATTATTGAAGTCCTAAATAAAGTAAAAGATACAAAGCATGCTGGGAACGCAATTGATTTGGTACTAGTCGCTCTTGTTCGTGCTGCTCTCGTTGTTGCTCCGGCAGAAGTAGCAGGAGCGCCATATATCCGCTCATCAGATTCGGCAGAACGCGAAGCGGTGAAGCGCGAGATTGCTGCGCTCAATGATGCACGTTTGCGCCTCAAGCTTGCTAACCGTGCCAACGACGGTTTCTTCTCAGTTTTCTTCCTGCGCAAGTTCTCAAAGCTGTTCACTTGGGCTGCCGTGCGTCTGAAGATGACGCCAAATCAGGTCACGCTCATTTCATTTGCAGTCGGTCTCTATTCGGCTTACCAATTTAGCCAAGGAACATTCTGGTCAACCTTTGCAGGTGCAGTGCTTTTACAACTGAGCATCATCATCGATTGCGTTGACGGTGAGCTTGCGCGCTACACTCGGCAATTTTCCCAATTGGGTGCATGGTTAGATGCGATCACAGACAGAATTAAGGAGTACTTAGTCTTCTTCGCACTTGCATACGGTGCGGCAAAGAATGGGCAAGATCTCTGGATCCCAGCGATGGGCATGATGCTCTTTCAGACATTTAGGCATCTCTCCGATTACAACTTTGCTCGCATCAATAAGATTCGAAGCCAACAGCTTCAGCCACTGGACTTTGAAATCAAGAATGATGGATATGTCAGTACGGAACGCGAGAAGAAGTCGCGCTTTGAGTACTGGTCCAAGAAAGCGGTGCAATTCCCTATTGGTGAGCGCTGGCTAGTGATTAGCGCTTCTTCTGTCATTGGTGGAGCCGTATTTACCTTCACGATTATGCCAATTTTGGCGTTATTTTCCATTGCGCTTGTATTCCGTGGTCGTGTTCGCAAAACCCTCACATGGCCGAAAGAGCGGGTCAACAAGAATCTCATCGATGATCAACTGGATTTTTTCAAGGATAAAGATTCAACTAATCGTTTTGATTGGCTTGAGCCGTCGCTTCTACGTCTTATTGAAGGTGCAGTCTTTATCGCAATTGCATTAATGACAGATTTAGATCGTTCAGTGATATTCCTTCTTCTCTTTGCGATTCTCTTTAATCACTATGACAATTTGTATCGTGCACTTCAGGGAGAAGCAAAACCTAAGTGGATCTCCATCGCAGGTGGATTTATCGTCGGCCGTTTGCTTGTAGTTGCGGCTCTAGTGTGGGCGGGAATCTCACTTCTGCCGCTTCTTTACTATTTAGGTGCTCTTTTCTTCGTCATCTCTTCTGTCCAATGGGTTGCAAGCCACAAGGTTGCGGCAAAGTAGTTATGACAGATAGACCAGCTCGCCCAACGATTGCGCAGATTCGCGAAATCTCACAACCAATCTCTGTTACGGGACGATCGACTTCTGAGCATTGGATTGCAGATCTTTACCAGCGTCGTCTATCGCCGTATCTAACACGAGTTCTTCTGCGTACCTCAATCTCGGCTAATGGCGTTACATGGCTGATGATTATTACTGGCGCATCGATTGGTCCGGCCCTACTTATTCAAGGATGGATTGGAATTGCACTTGCACTTTTTCTGAGCCAACTTCAGATGCTTATTGATTGCTGCGACGGAGAGGTTGCTCGTTGGAGAGATACGAAATCTCCTATGGGAATCTTCCTCGACAAACTTGGGCACTATTTGGCAGAAGCTTTCATCCCAATCTGCTTCGGTCTTCGATTAGCTAATTGGCCTAACGAACCAATTAATTCAACTATCTACCCATATTTTGGTGCGCTCCTGGCCATTTTGATCATTCTCAATAAAGGATTCAATGATGCAGTTCATGTTGCAAGAGCATTCTCGGGTCTAGCGAAGATTCAAGATCAATCGGGAGCAAACCTACCCGTCAAGGGAATCCTGCGATCAATCCGGAAGGTCTTTAATTTCCTGCCGGCACAGCGAATCTTTCACTCGGTCGAATTTACAATCTATGTAGCTCTCTTCAGCAGCTTCACACAATCATTACAGGTCGCGCTCGGAATTGCTCTCTTCGTGACGGTAGGGCATATTGCAGCAATTGTGACCTCGGCGAAGTTAAGGGGTGAATAACTCATGATTGTTGTCGCAAGAGAGCTACGTTCAGCATTTCATGAACTGTTCACCACCCGTAAGTACAAGTTAATTTTAATTAGCTTGGTTCTTATTGCTGCATTTATTTCAGTTTCAGAACTTGCAGTTGCAAAATTGTTTACAGGAATCATTCTCAATGAGGGCACGATGAGTGATGCCAAATTGGCAATACTCATTACAGGATTCTTCTTATTCTTTGCAGCGACACGTGCCGGTCACTACTTCCAGCGCATCTATCGAGTAAATGTCTTTGATAAGGCATTTAAAGCATCGAAATCAGATGTGAAAGGTTCCAGAGAAAATTGGCGCTGGTCATTAGCTTTTGAGCTAACAAATCTTCTTAGCACTTGCACACAACTGGTGGTAATTATTTCATTCTTTACATACCTAAACTGGGTATTTGGAATTCTCAATATCATCATTGTCCTTATCATTTTTAGGGTTTATGGAAAGCTCTTCACCAAGCAGATTGAGGCGCAACGAGGATTTGTTTTAGCAAAGCGAAATAAGAAGCCAGTGAAGAACTCAGTCAGAATCGGAACTCGAATCAAATCTGGAGAGACAGGTATTTTGATTTCTGGATCTGCAATGTTGATTCTTTTGGCAGCGCTTCTTTATGGCAGCTATACGGGCGAATTAAGCGCCTCTAATACCGTCGTTCTCTTCTTTGGTCTGCGCATGCAGAATTCAAATCTTTCAAATATCTCAAGTGGATTAATGCGATTTGCTAGGGCGCTCACACACAGTGAATAAGCAAGATCTCCTGACAGTTGGATATTCAACTCTGGGCAAGCGTCTTGCCGGAATCAAATATCTCGACTCTGTCACTAATTTAGTTGTAATCCAGAATCCAAATTCAGATTCATTGCCTGCGACAGATGCCAAGATTAAAAGAGTTGAACTTCAGAGCAGGGGTGTTGCAAAGAGCAGAAATGCTGTTATCGAGAATGCGACAACTGAATATCTTCTTTTCGGTGATGACGATATCGAGTTCAAAGAAGAGTCAATTGACTATGCACTTGAGTATTTGCAGTCAAACCCTGATATCTCAATACTCTTGCTACAAGCGGTCGATGAGACAGGAACTCTAAGAAAACCTTATCCAAAACAAGCGCACCCTTTGAAATTAAGAAACTCAGCCAAAGCTGCGACTTACGAGATGATCATTAGAGTTTCTGATATTAAGAAATTCTCAATTAGATTTGATGAGAACTTTGGAGCTGGTGCGAAAAACTATCTTGGCGATGAATACATTTTTATTGCTGACGCTCTTCGCGCCGGACTCAAGGGATATTTTTTGCCGATTGTTATCGCAACCCATCCAACCGATAGCTCTGGAAGTTTTCACAATACTAAGCAGGATGCGATCGTACGCTCTCGAATTTTCACTCGCGTATTTGGTATCTGGGCGCCGATAATGCGC
>CAZSEW010000082.1:0-3990 GCA_964606025.1 uncultured Candidatus Planktophila sp. | reverse complement strand
GGTAAGCCTCGATAACTCGAGGGTCATTTTGAACAACTGATGGAAGATCATCTGCAATCTTCTGACCGAAGTCGAGAACTGCAACGCGATCAGAGATTCCCATGATCAGAGACATATCGTGCTCAATCAGAAGCACTGTGTATCCCTTATCGCGAATCTTCTTAATGAGATTTGCAAGTTCGACTTTCTCTGCAGGGTTAAAACCAGCAGCAGGTTCGTCAAGCAAAAGCAACTGAGGCTCGGTACCTAAAGCGCGTGCGATTTCAAGGCGACGTTGATCTCCGTATGGAAGATTCTTCGCCAATTGATCTGCGCGGTGATCGATACCCATCAAAGCTAGGAGCTCATGTGCACGAACCTTGCTTTCGCGCTCTTCACGGCGATTAAGTGGAGTTCCAAGAAGTGCGCGGACGAGGCCGGTCTTCTTATGAACATCTGTCGCTGTGATCACATTCTCAAGGGCTGTCATATCTCCGAAGAGACGAACGTTCTGGAATGTACGAGCAAGACCAGCCTTTGTGACTTTGTGGCGCTTCATACCCTTGAGGTTCTGACCGTCAAAAATAATCTCACCTGATGTAATTGGATAAACACCAGTTACGACGTTGAAGACCGTTGTCTTACCAGCACCGTTAGGTCCAATAAGTGCGCAGATCTCGCCTTCGTTAACATGGAAGTTAACTTCATTGAGAGCAGTAACGCCACCGAACTTAATTGTGACGTTCTTGAGTTCAAGGAGTTTCTTTGACATTTACTTTGAACCCTTCTCTGTAATTTTCTCTCGCTTCTTACGAGGCAAAAGTCCATCTGGTCGTAAGTTCATCATGAGAACGAGTACGAGACCGAAAACGAGCTGACGTGAATCGGCTAAGAATCGAATACGTTCTGGAAGGTAGGCAAGGACGGAAGCTCCAAGAACAACTCCCCAGATATTTCCGATTCCACCGAAGACAACGCATGCAAGGATAAAGATCGAAACATCGAACTTAAACATATCCGGTGAAATAACCATCACCTTTGAAGCAAAGATCACGCCGGCTGCGCCACCAACGGCTGCACCGATAACGAATGACCAGAGCTTGTATACAAGGGTATTGACGCCCATAAGAGCTGCAACATCCTCGTCTTGGCGGATAGCTTCCCAAGCGCGACCAGGGCGACGCACTGTAAATCGGCGAATCATCCAGATGGTAAGAAGAATGAGAGCAAGCACAACCCAGAAGAAATTCTGTGGGTGCATGATGTCGAACTTAAGTCCAAAGAATCCTGGAGGGTTAGGGATACCAGCTATTCCGCTAGGACCTCCAGTAACTTGAAGATTGAGTGCAAAGATTCGAACGATTTCACCGAATCCAAGTGTGATGATTGCAAGGTAATCACCACGAAGGCGAAGTGCTGGCAATCCAAGGAGAACTCCCGAAATCATGGCAAATCCAATACCGAACGGAAGGATTACCCATGTGCTCCAACCGAAGAAAGTCGAGAGGATCGCCTGACTGTATGCACCAATTGCAAAGAAAGCGATGTAGCCGAGGTCGAGAAGACCAGACTTTCCAACCACGATGTTGAGACCGAGCGCCATCAAGACGAACATTCCGACTGGGTAGACGAGCACATTTTCAAAAGAGGTAATTGGAGTCTTTAGGAAGCTCGTTGGTCCCCAATTACCAGCAAATGGTAGAAGCGAGATAAGAGAGATCACCGAGAGTACGAATAGGGTGCGTGTTGGACGGTTCCAATTAGCCCAGATACCTGCACCAAAGTCACGAAGGTTGAAATTCATTAATTTGCTCACGATCATGTCCTTGTCTGCTGAACGGCTTCACCAAAGAGACCGTTAGGCTTAAATAGAAGGATTACGACAAGCACCACGAAGACAGTGATTGCTTTCCATTGGGAACCAAGAATTGCCGATGCAAATTGCTCAAGCATTCCGAGTGCGAGTCCACCATAGAAAGCCCCGCGAAGGTTTCCGATTCCACCGAGGACTGCCGCTGTAAATGCTGCAATTCCCATGTTGAAACCGACGTTAAATACAGTGTTTTCGTAGACCGTTGTGTAGAGGAATGCCGCAGCACCCGTTGTGAGGCCACCAATGCAGAAAGTTAGAGTAATTACACGGTTGATATCGATACCCATCAACTTTGAATTTTCTTCAGACATCGACACTGCACGGATAGATTTTCCAAGGCGAGATTTGGTTACGAATTGATCAAGCAGGACGAAGATAATGACGGGCATGACGATCGCCATGACCTGGTCGATTCTAAAGTTCGCGCCAGCAACTTCTCCAAGGCTCCACTTGTCGAGCAAGCGGGGAGCAATCTGACCGCGAGCACCGGTAAGCATGCTAAATCCCTCAAGAAGCGCAATCGAAACTCCAATTGCAGAAATCAGTGATGCCAATCGGTTCGCTCCACGTGCTCGTAAACGGCGATAGGCAACCACTTCGACGAGCATCGCAAGGATTGCACAGGCAATCATTGAACCAATAAGTGAGATAGCTAGATAGGCGATTAATTTCACCCCGTGAAGGGCGGGTTGACCAATAGGAACTCCAAGAATATTGATCTGTAGATAGAGAACCGAGAAGGTTCCCACCATAAAGACTTCTGAGTTTGCAAAGTTAATGAGTCTCAAAACTCCATACACCATCGTGTACCCAAGTGAGACAAGAGAGTAGATGAGTCCAAGTGCTAGCCCTTGAAAAGCAAGAGACCAGAACTGGCTACCAATCACGGAAAAATTCATATCAGCCCATCTGTAATGTGAAAAAAAGTTGTGAAACGTGGCCACCTCCGGGAAGAACCCAGAAGTGGCCACGTTTTTACATATTTACAGCTTTTTCAAGCAGGGTTGTTAATTAAGCAACCTTGTCGTAGACGATCTCGCCGTCCTTGACTTTCCAACCACCAACAGCTGCTGCTGTTGTTGGGTCGCCGTAACGGTCAAACTTGAACTTTGAACCGTCAGCAGCTGTGAATGAGCCAGTGTTTACGCACTTCTGAATTGATGCACGTGTAAGTGAACCATTCTTGATGCACTGGATGAATACGTTTGCTGCTGTCCATGCTGTTTCAGCGTAAAGTCCTGGGACCTTAACGCCTGTAACCTTTACGAAGTCAGCAAGTTCAGTCTTTGATAGCAATGTATCGAAAGGAACTGAAGCAGCTGTCATACGTACGCCTTCAGCAATTGTCTTTCCGCCAGCAAGCTTCACGAAGTCAGATGTGTTGATTCCGTCGCCGCCACCGAAGATACCTGTGTATCCACCAGCGCGAAGAGCCTTAACAAGTGGGCCTGCGTCGTAGTCGTATCCACCGAAGATAACGATGTTTGCGCCTGATGACTTAACCTTTGCAACAACTGATGACCAGTCTGCAGTCTTCTGTGCAACTGAGTCTGTTCCAACGATTGTTCCAAGCTTCTTAGCTGTTGGTGTTACGTCCTGCTTGATGAGTGGCTGACCGTATGGTGACTGATCATCAATGAGGAAGTACTTAGGTGATGAAACGCCGCTTGCTGCGTAGCGAGCAAGTGCTGGACCCTGGAATGAGTCGTTTGCAACGACGCGGTGGAAGATTGGGAAACCGTTTGACTTTGACTTACGGTCTGTAAGGTCAACAGCAGATGCTGATGGAGCAACCATTGTTAGGCCAGCAGCCTTGTATGCAGGGAATGAGTTACGAGCTTCACCTGAACATGCTGTTCCGATAACGCCGATAATCTTCTTATCTGCAGCAACTCCTGGAGCGATGTTCGCTGCAACTGTACCGTCGCACTGAGCATCAGCCTTTACGAGTTCAATCTTTACCTTTGGGTTTGTGCGGTTGTACTGATCAATTGCCCAGATTGCACCTGGAATCTGATCCTGACCAAGCGCTGCAGCGCCACCGGTAAGTGGACCCTGGTATGCAAGCTTGACTGTCTTTGTCGCTGCGTTCGCTGGAGCTGTTGCAACTGCACCAAGTGCAAGTGTTGCAGCAGCGG
>CAZSEW010000081.1:0-4010 GCA_964606025.1 uncultured Candidatus Planktophila sp. | reverse complement strand
CCTTTTGAATTTACATAATCAAAGTAGGCGCGCATTGCGTCATCTACCTTGTTATAACCTGGGCTAGCTGGGCCTGTCTGAGGCAGCTGCATTCCTAAAACAATTTCAGTGTCGCTTACACCTGGTGTCTTTGCAGCCTGTGCAGGAATCGCTGTGAGCACAAGCGCTCCAGCAAGAACTGCTCCAGTTGTAGCAAGGAATCTACGTGGTGATCGGGACAGAGATGCACGATTTTTCACTGCATTCACTCTTTCTCTTTGCCGTAATTGCAATGGGGCAGCGCTCGCGGCTCCATTGCCACCAGCCCAGAAGTGGGCCAGAACGCCGTTACGCTAACAGAATCGGAAGAGAAAGTGAACGGAAAGTGAAGAAACTCGCTGGCCGAAGCGGGTGATACCAATCGGTAAGGCGCCTTTTATAACAATTATTTATAAGAAATCTAGGTAAGGCTACTTGTGCTTATGCAGCTTCGTTCCTGCAACCCCAGCTGGGTTAATTACCACGGTCAAGATAAGGAGCAAACTAGAGATCAGGGCCGGTAAGAAGTTCGAAACTTGTTCGCTCAATTCAAAGTTATGAATGACCAAGTCAATCCAATCAGGCAAGAAGACGACGATAACAGTTCCGATAAATGCACCGGAGATGCTACGAATTCCACCGAGAACTGCTGCTGTCAGTAACGTTAAAGATAACGAAACTGGATACACGCTAGGGCCTACAAGTCCACGTAGACCATAGAGCGCACCAGAAAGTCCAGCAAATGTTGAGGAGATAATGAAGACATAAATTTTTTGGCGTGAATAGTTAACGCCGCTCAGAGCAGCTGCAGTTTCGTTATCTCGGATAGATCTCCACATGCGGCCCGTGCGAGATAGCAAAATATTTGAAGCAAAGAAGAGCGCGATTGCGGCAAATGGAAGAGCGACATATAACTGCCACTGTTCATAAGATGGTTCGCCAAATGTATTCGTAAACCATTGCGGCGGGTAACCAACATCGACAGGAAGACCTTCGTCACCCTTAAAGACAGACATAAATCGATTGGCAATAGTTGGTATTGCAAGAGCGATGACCAACGTTGTTCCAGCCAGGTATGGACCACTCAAGCGAGCCGCTGCGACACCTAGTAAAAGTCCCGCAATGGCTGCAGAGAGAATAGATAGTGGAACTGCAACCCAGAGTGAGAGCGTGTAGTTGACCATCAACAGGGCAGTTGAGTAACCACCTACTGCCATCAATGCTCCTTGGCCTAAAGATAGCTGCCCCGAAATTCCAGTTAACATCGTCACGGAAAGTACACCGATAAAGAGAATCAGCACTACAGCTAATTGCGCTTGGTTATAGGCCTCAAAGGTAGAGCCAATCAAGAGAATAGCTAAGGTAAAAATCAGAGTGCGAATTAAGCTCTTGCTAGCGATTGATTTGCTCTTATGGTTAGACACGTCGCGCATCCTTTGAACCCAAGATTCCACGAGGTCTAATGATCAATACCAGCAAGAGCACTGCAAGAATTGCTAAGAAGACATCCTCAGGAGTGTCATAGAAAGTTACAAAAGAGATAACCATTCCGAGTATAAGTCCACCAAGAACTGCACCCGCCGGGCTATCTAAACCACCAACAACTGCTGCAGTGAATCCAACAATCAAAACAAGATCCAAAGTATTTGGAGAAAGATTCGATGTGGGTGTAATCAGTAAACCTGCAAGAGATGAAGCAGCCCCTGAAATCGCCCAACTTAGTGTGCGTGTTCGATTTGTGCGAATACCACTGAGTTTTGCAACTTCTTGATTAAGTGCAGTGGCTCGCATTGCCAGCCCCATACCTGTCTTTGTAAAGAAGAGAGTTGTAATCACTAAAGTGATCAGCACGGAAGAAATCACGAATAAATCAAAAGCGGTAAATGGCATTAGATTTCCAGCAATCAAAAATCCCTCTTGCTTTACAGGCGCCGGAAATCCTCGTTCCTCTGCTGCCCAGAGAATTCCTGCAAGTGCCTGTAGCGCTCCCAAGATTCCAAGAGATGCAATTACAGGAATAGCTGCTCGCATAGATTCAGAAGCTAAGAGCTCGGTCTTTTTCTTATTTGAAAGTGGCCTCATAACGAGAATGTCGAGAATTGATCCAAGCGCCGCCCCGGATGCAAGTGCAACGACAAAGCCAACCCAATAACTATTGCCATTGGCAATCAAGGTCGAAGCGATATAAGTACTGAACATTGCCTGACCCATTTGTGCAAAGTTAACGATTCCTGCACCACGCCAGACAATAACCAGTCCAAGTGCAACGAGAGCGAAGATTGCTCCGCGAGCGGTTCCCGAGAATAACGCTGCAAAAAATGTATTCATTATTAATACCCCAAGTAAGCAGCTCGTAGGGTGGCATCTGCCTTTAATTCTGCTGCTGGACGATCTGCAACAACTTTGCCCAGAGCAAGAAGGACGCCGTGATCTGCAACTCCGAGTGCAGTATTTGCATTCTGTTCTACGAGTAAAACAGTAAGTCCAGTTGTGCGGCAGAGAGTATTTACAGAGTCAATAATCTGTTCGACAACAAGGGGTGCAAGCCCGAGTGAAGGCTCATCAAGGAGAAGGAGTTTTGGGCGAGATACAAGCGCGCGACTAATTGCCAGCATCTGTCGTTCTCCACCTGAGAGTGTTCCGGCTAATTGCTTACGACGCTCTTTTAAGCGAGGAAAGAGTGCGTACATCTCTTCGGTTGCAGCGCTGACATCTGATTTAAATTTTCTACGGCGAAAGAGTGATCCCATTGTGATGTTCTCTTCAACGCTGAGTTCTGAGATAACTGCGTGACCTTCAGGAACATGTGCGATACCCAATCGGACAATATCTTCGGGACGACGACCAACGATTGATTGGCCCTGCCAAGTAATTGAACCGCTAGATGGATGCTCAAGACCAGAGATTGTGCGAAGCAGCGTGCTCTTTCCCGCTCCATTCGCGCCAATAACGGTGGTGATCTTTGAGTCTTGCGCCGATAGCGATACGCCATCGAGAGCAACAACGGAACCAAAACTTGTAACTAAATTTTCAATTTTAAGCATGGGCTCCCCCAAGTGCATCTGTGCCGCTCTGTGAAGAGGTGCCAAGGTATGCAGCAAGTACTGCAGGGTCGCGCTTTACAGTATCGAATGTTCCACTTGAGATAACTTTTCCAAAGTTAAGTACATAAACCTGATCAGAGATTGCGCCGATGAAGTCGACGTGGTGCTCGACGATGATAATTGCGCAGCGTTGCTTTAACTGTCGCAAGAGAGCTGCGAATTTATCTATGTCATCTTGCCCAAGGCCAGCTGCCGGTTCATCAAGCAAGAGAATCTTTGGATTTGAAACAAGTGCACGAGCGATTGATACGCGCTTGGTCTCTGGGTAAGTCAGATCTCCGGGCATCTTGTCAGCTTTATCAAGTGCGCCAGCCCAAGCAAGTGCATCCATTGCACGTCTGCGAAGTTTTGCTTCCGCCTTGCCGGAAAGTCCAAGCAAATCCTTAAAGAAGTTTGAGCCACTTGTCTTGTCGGCGCCCATCATGACATTTTCTAAAACTGATAATCCACTAAACAATCCAACGCCCTGCAGAGTTCTAGCAATTCCAAACTCTGCTAACTGATGTGGTGCTGGCCAATCCATAGATTGACCATGAATTGAGATTGTGCCGCTAGCTGGAGTTACTAAACCTGAAATTGAATTGAAGATTGTTGTCTTGCCCGCACCATTTGGACCAATCAGGCCAACAATCGTGTTTGGCGCAATCTCGAGAAAAACATCATCGAGTGCTGTAAGTCCACCGAACTTAACGGTGAGGTTTGAGATTGAGAGTCCTGATACTTCACTCACAAGAGACTCCCTTTCATAAAAGTAAAACTAGTAAACATGAGGTCCGTAAATTCTAGGCACACGTGGGCCGATTCGGGTCACAATCTCGTAATTAATTGATTGTGATGCGCGCCCCCAATCATCTGCCGTGTACTCGCCATGCGAACCATTGCCGAAAA
>CAZSEW010000080.1:0-4030 GCA_964606025.1 uncultured Candidatus Planktophila sp. | reverse complement strand
AAAAAATACTTCTGGTGCGGGAGGCGGGACTTGAACCCGCACGCCGAAGCACAAGTTCCTAAGACTTGCGTGTCTGCCATTTCACCACTCCCGCGTATCGGCAGAGATTTCTCTCTACGGATATGAGAGAAGGTTAAGGGCAATAGCCTTGTGAATCAAAATAGAGGTCGGCTGTAAGCGCAGAGCCGGTAACCTTGCACAATGTCGCCAGACCAATCAACGAGTGGAGCATCGCTCACGGATCAGTTGGCTGCGCAGATTCAGGCGGCTATTGCGGAAGCGTTTGCTCGAGGGGAAATCTCAGGAGATGTCCCCGCCTCAATAACGCTCGAGCGTCCGAAGAATCGCGACCATGGTGACTATGCAACATCTATCGCACTTCAATTAGCTAAGGCTGCAGGGAAGAACCCTCGTGAAATTGCAACGATTCTTCAATCTGCAATTGCATCGATTTCAGGAGTTTCGAAGGTAGATATTGCAGGGCCTGGATTTATTAACATCACTCTCGATCGCGCTAGCCAAGCAGAATTGGTTCGCACAATTCTCACCGCAGGTGCTGCCTACGGTCATGGTCGCGCTTTACAGGGCGTAAAGATCAACCTCGAATTTATCAGTGCGAATCCAACAGGTCCCCTCCACTTAGGACATACACGTTGGGCTGCGGTCGGAGATTCACTCGGTCGCGTTCTCAGCGCCGCCGGTGCAGATGTCACACGCGAGTTCTATATCAACGACCGTGGTCGTCAGATGGATTTATTTGGACAATCTGTTCAAGCAGCCGCGCAGGGAAAACCAATTCCCGAGGATGGTTACCAAGGTAATTACATCAACGAATTAGCGAAGGAAGTTGTTGCAGCAAATCCAGCAATTTCTACAAGTGAAGAATTTAGAGAAGCTGCATACAAAGTCCAGCTCGCTCAGCAGCAAAGAGTTCTTGAAACATTCCACACCAACTTCGATATCTGGTTCTCAGAGCGCTCGCTCCATGAATCAGGTGCGGTAGAACATGGTCTTGTAAAACTGCGCGAACAGGGACATGTCTTTGAAGATGCTGGAGCTGTATGGCTTCGCACTACAGATTTTGGTGACGATAAAGATCGTGTGATTGTGAAGGAAGATGGCGATCTGACTTACTTTGCATCAGATACTGCGTACTACATCAATAAACGCGAGCGTGGCTTTGATATTTGTATCTACATGTTGGGTGCAGATCATCATGGATATATTCATCGCCTAAAGGCAACTGCAGCATGCGCCGGTGATAACCCTGATTACAACGTAGAAATCATGATCGGACAGCTGGTAAAGATTATGGAAGGCGGGGAAGAGCTCAAGCTCTCCAAGCGCGCCGGAACAATTATTACTCTGGAGGAGTTGGTCGAAAAGGTTGGCGTTGATGCTGCCCGTTACACGCTGATCCGCTACCCAGTGGATACCCCAATGGTGATGGATGTCGATGTTTTAAAGCGCAACACAAATGAGAACCCTGTCTATTACGTTCAGTATGCACATGCACGTATTGCTGCCGTTCTTCGCAATACAGCAGAGATCGGTATCAAATCCGATCTTGCCTCATTTGACCCATCACAACTTTCACACGATAGAGAGAATGAATTATTGGGAGCACTTGCCGAATTTCCTCGCATTGTTGCAAGTGCGGCTGAATTCCGCGAACCCCATCGCGTAGCACGTTACCTCGAAGAACTTGCAGGTGTTTATCACGGCTTCTATGCAGATTGCCGCGTACTTCCACTTGGCGATGAACCAATCTCTGCAATCCATTCTGCACGTGCAGCTCTCTCTGCTGCCACAATGCAGGTGCTGGCTAATGGCCTTGACCTGCTGGGCGTATCAGCGCCGGAGAGGATGTAACTATGTGGTCGAAGAATTCATCCCTTGAAGGTGGCGTTCTCTCACTTTCAGGAATCTCTGCTGCGCAGTTAGCGAAAGATTTTGGAACTCCAACTTTCTTCCTTGATGAGGATGCATTTAGATCTAGATCGCTTGCATGGCATAACGGGCTACAAAGCCAATTTGGTTCAAATGCCGGAACTATTTACTACGCAGCAAAGTCATTTATCTGCACTGCTGTTGCACAGTGGATTGCCGATATCGGAATCGGAATCGATGTCTGCACAGGTGGCGAACTAGCAGTTGCTATTGCTGGCGGAGTAAACCCTTCAAAGATTGAAGTGCACGGAAATAATAAATCTGTTGCTGAAATCGACCGGGCTGTTTCACTTGGCGTAAAAACGATTGTTATGGATTCACTCTTTGAAATTGAGCGCGTGGCAGCCGCTGCCAAGAAGTATGGAGTTCGACAAGGTGTAATGCTCCGACTAACCCCAGGTATTGAAGCTCATACCCACGAGAAGATTTCGACTGCGCATGAAGATGTGAAATTTGGTTTCTCTATTGCATCCGGTGCTGCATGGACGGCAGTTGAGGCTGTAGCAAAGCATCCAGAGCTAGAACTTCGTGGCGTTCACTGCCATATCGGTTCACAGATATTTGGTTCAGAGGCGCACGAAATTGCAACAGACAGACTTATGGGATTTATGTCGAGGTACCGCGACCAATTCGGCACCCAGCTTCCAGAGCTCGATCTTGGTGGCGGATTTGGAATTGCATACATCGCTGGTGAAGTAACTGTTGAACCTGCAGATGTACTGCCAGCGATTCATAGCGCAGTACTTGCTGCTTGCAAGAAGTACGAGCTCGATATGCCACAAGTTTCATTGGAACCTGGTCGCAATATTGTCGGACCAACCATGTTTACGCTTTACGAAGTTGGAACAGTTAAAGATGTAACTCTCGAAGATAAATCAATTCGTAAGTATGTCTCTGTCGACGGCGGAATGAGCGATAACGCTCGCACTGCTCTTTACGATGCGGAATACACAGCAGTGATTGCTCAGCGTTCCTCAGAAGCACCAGCTGTTCTTTCTCGTCTTGTTGGAAAGCATTGCGAAACCGGAGACATCATCATTCGCGATATCCAGCTACCTGCAGATATTGCACCCGGAGATCTAGTTGCCACCCCAGCAACAGGTGCATACGGCAGAAGCATGGCGAGCAATTACAACCATGTGCCAAAACCACCTGTTGTTGCAGTAAAAGATGGGAAAGCCCGCGTAATTGTGCGCCGAGAAAATGAGGCAGATCTGCTCGCACTTGATGTGAAAGAATAGGCAGATGAGCCCAGCAGATAAACCAGTTCGCGTCGGCATGCTCGGCTGCGGAGTTGTGGGCAGCCAAGTTGCCCGTTTGCTGCTCGAAGATACTGAAGAGCTCTCAACTCGCGCTGGCGTTCGTATCGAACTTACTCGTATTGCTGTGCGCACCATCAAGCCGTATCCAGGGCTAGATCCTGCGCTCTTCACAACAGATCCATTCTCGATTGTGAATGACCCAGAGATTGATTTGATTATTGAAGTAATGGGCGGCATCGAACCTGCACGTGAACTCGCGATGACAGCGATTAATAATCGCAAATCTATTGTGACTGCCAATAAGGCTCTGCTTGCAAGCCATGGTGCAGATCTATTTTCTGCGGCGTATGCAAAAGGTGAAGATATTTACTACGAAGCATCTGTTGCAGGTGCGATTCCAATTATTCGCCCATTGCGAGATTCTCTTGCCGGTGACTTTGTCACTCGCCTTATGGGTATCGTCAACGGGACAACAAATTACATTCTCACAAAGATGCATGAGGATAACCGCGAATTTGAAGATGTACTTAAAGAGGCGCAGGCACTTGGTTATGCAGAAGCAGACCCAACTGCAGATATCGAAGGATTTGATGCTGCTGCTAAGGCTGCAATTCTCTCGGGCCTTGCCTTCCATACACGCGTGACTGTCAGCGATGTTTATCGCGAAGGAATCTCAAAGATCACACTTGAAGATGTTGCTATCGCAAAGTCAATGGACCATGTGATTAAGTTACTTGCGATTGCAGAGCTCACACCAGCTGATGAGATTTCAGTGCGTGTTCACCCAGTAATGATTGATAAGAGCCACCCATTGGCAT
>CAZSEW010000079.1:0-4083 GCA_964606025.1 uncultured Candidatus Planktophila sp. | reverse complement strand
TTCAAATTACTGAAGTTGTAGAAGCTCGCAATATGCGCGCCCAATATCTCGATCGCATGGATATTGAACGCGAACGCGGAATCACAATTAAGTCTCAGGCAGTTCGCTTGCCTTGGCGCAGTGGTCTTGATGGACAGGAATATGTCCTCAATATGATCGATACACCTGGGCACGTCGACTTCACTTACGAAGTTTCACGTTCCCTTGCTGCATGCGAAGGCGCAGTTCTGCTCGTTGATTGCGCACAAGGAATTGAAGCTCAAACACTTGCAAACCTTTACCTTGCGATGGAGAACAACCTCACGATTATTCCTGTTCTCAATAAGATCGATCTACCTAATGCTCAACCTGAAAAGTTTGCAGCAGAGCTTGCTGGCTTGATTGGTTGCAAGGTTGAAGACGTCTTAAAAGTTTCGGGTAAGACTGGCGATGGCGTTGCAGATCTTCTCGATCAGATCATTGCTCAGATTCCTGCACCTGTCGGAGATCCTGATGCGCCTGCTCGTGCGCTGATCTTCGACTCTGTCTACGATGCATATCGCGGTGTAGTGACCTATGTTCGCGTTGTTGATGGTCGCATCAACCCGCGCGAACAGATTCAGATGTTCTCAACAGGTGTTAAGCATGAAGCACTCGAAGTCGGTGTCATTTCACCTGAACCACTTCCATCAAAGGGACTTGGTGTTGGCGAGGTAGGTTACTTAATTACCGGCGTTAAAGATGTTCGCCAATCTCGAGTTGGTGACACAATTCCAAACTTTGCTCGTCCTACTAAGGAAGCGTTAGGCGGCTATAAAGATCCAAAGCCAATGGTCTTCTCTGGTTTGTTCCCACTCGACGGCGCTGATTTCCCTGTGCTTCGCGATGCGCTAGAGAAGCTTCAACTCAACGATGCAGCACTTGTCTATGAACCTGAAAGCTCTGCAGCACTTGGCTTTGGCTTCCGTTGTGGCTTCCTTGGACTTCTGCATATGGAGATTGTCCGCGAACGCCTAGAGCGCGAAGCGAAACTGAACTTGATTTCAACAGCACCAAACGTGGTTTATCGCGTCACGATGGAAGATGGCAAAGAGTTTGTTGTTACTAATCCTTCAGAATTTCCTGATGGAAAGATCAATAACGTCAAGGAGCCAATCGTAAAGTCAACGATTCTTGCTCCTTCTGAATTTATCGGAACCATTATGGAGCTCTGCCAAGAGCGCCGCGGCGTCATGCTTGGAATGGATTACATCTCGGAAGATCGCGTTGAAATTCGCTACACACTTCCTCTTGCTGAAATCGTCTTCGACTTCTTTGATCAACTAAAGAGTCGGACACGTGGCTACGCATCCCTTGATTATGAAGAGCTTGGCGATGAAGAAGGAAACCTTGTAAAGGTCGATATCTTGCTGCAAGGTGAAGCAGTAGATGCATTTAGCGCGATTGTTCACCGCGATAAGGCTTACTCATATGGCGTCATGATGACCGGCAAGCTACGCGAACTTATTCCGCGCCAGCAGTTCGAAGTTCCTATTCAGGCTGCTATCGGCTCTCGCATCATCGCCCGCGAATCTATTCGCGCGATCCGTAAAGATGTTCTTGCCAAGTGTTACGGCGGAGATATCTCACGTAAGCGCAAACTTCTTGAGAAGCAGAAAGAAGGAAAGAAGCGCATGAAGATGGTGGGACGGGTTGAAGTTCCACAAGAGGCATTCGTTGCAGCCTTAGCCACAGATGCTGATATCGAAAAGATTAAAGCAGCTCGCAAACTCGAAGGCTAAAGCAATGCTCTCGTTCTACGTTCATATCCCATACTGCGTAAGGCGATGCGGTTACTGCGACTTCAATACCTACACACCTTCTGAACTTCAGGATGGCGCATCCCTGGAGATTGTTTCTGGCGATTACATCGATGCCGTTCTCAAAGAGCTCGAGTTCGCTCCGAAAAATGAATTAGTTCCAACAATCTTCTTCGGGGGCGGAACTCCATCACTTCTACCGCCTAAGGATTTAGGTCGCGTTATTGCTGCAATCAAGGCGCGCAATGGCTTAACCGATGATTGCGAGATAACCCTTGAGGCTAACCCAGATTCAGTAACTGCTGAGAAGTTAAACGAGTTAATCGCAGTCGGCTTCAATCGAATCTCATTTGGAATGCAATCTTCCAACCCTGAAGTACTTAAAGTTCTAGATCGCACGCATAACCCAGAGAATGTTCGCAAGGCTGTTGAAATGGCACGGGAGGCAGGATTCTCATCTATCTCTGTTGATCTTATCTATGGCGCACCTGGTGAATCACTGGGGGATTGGGCAAGCACAGTTAAGGAAGCGTTATCGCTTGATACCGATCACATCAGCGCATATGCCTTGATAGTTGAAGAAGGAACAAAGCTCGCTGCACAGATTAAACGCGGTGAGTACACGATGCCTGATGATGATTTAATGGCAGATATGTATTTGCTTATTGATCAACAAGCGCTACAAAAAGGTATGAAATGGTATGAACTATCGAACTGGTCAAAGCCAGGACACGAATGTCGCCACAATATTGCTTATTGGAAATCAAATAATTGGTGGGGACTTGGTCCGGGTGCACATTCGCATATAAATCAGAAGCGTTTCTGGAATGTGAAGCATCCCAATGCTTATAAGGAGAAAGTCTTTGCCGGTCTTTCGCCGATAAAGGATTCTGAAATCTTGAGCGATGATGAGAAGAAATCTGAATACATCATGCTTGCAATTCGCATGCCAGAAGGCGTTCGTAAGGCTGCTCTTACCGTTGCGCAATATGAGCGCTCTATGGAGTACATCAAGAGCGGACACGTCATTGAACGCGAGAGTTCGCTTGCGCTGACCCCGAAGGGTCGCCTGATTGCAGACCGCATCACGCACGAAATGCTCCGTTAAGCGGTGCGCGCTAAGATTGGCAAACTATGACAACTGATCGCCGCCTCGAGATTCTTCGAGCAATCGTCGACGAATATGTCGAAACTCAAGAACCTGTGGGTTCTAAAGCGATTGCCGATAAGCGTGCGCTCGGAATTAGCCCTGCAACTATTCGCAATGAGATGGCGATCCTTGAAGATGAAGGCTTGATTACTCAGCCACATACAAGCGCTGGACGCATTCCTACCGACCGTGGCTATAGATTATTCGTCGATAAGTTATCTGCAATTAAGCCTCTTTCAACTGCCGAACGTCGCGCCATTGAAACTTTCCTAGCTGAATCGTTGGACATTGATGATGTTGTCAAGCGCAGTGCAAAGTTATTGGCAGATATCACTAAGCAGGTAGCTGTTGTTAAATATCCAAAGTTTGGTGATTCATCGAGTCGCGAAATGATGGCTATTTCAGGTACCGCGAACCTTGCGCGTTCTGGAGAAGATTTAGGTGCAACGTTATCGCCAATCCTTGAAGCCCTAGAGGAACAAGTTGTTTTGCTTCGTCTATTAAGCGATGCTCACCCAACTGTGCATGTAACTATCGGAAGCGAGCAGCAGGATTCAAATTTGCAGACAACCTCTCTTGTCACAGTTGGTTATGGCGCAGATCCTGCAATGGGCTCACTGGGCGTACTTGGCCCAACCCGCATGGATTATGCAGGTTCGATTTCAGCAGTCTCTGCTGTAGCTCGTTACGTTGGTCGCTTTATTGCAGAGAGCCCTAAGTAATGGCTGATTACTACGACTTACTCGGCCTAGATCGCGGTGCAACTGCCGATGAGATCAAGAAGGCCTATCGAAAGATTGCACGCGAACTTCACCCCGATGTAAATCCGGATCCTGAAGTACAGAATAAATTTAAAGAAGTTACCGCTGCCTATGACACGTTAAGTGATCCGCAGAAGCGCCAGCAATATGACATGGGCGGTCAAGGTGGCTTTGGTGGATTTGGTGGCGGTTTTGGTGGCGGTGGATTTAGCGACATCATGGATGCATTCTTTGGTGGCGGTGGCAATCGCGGACCGCGTCCACGTATGCGCCAAGGACAAGATGCACTGATTCGCATCGAAGTAGATCTTCACGAAGCCTGCTTTGGAACAGAACGCGATATCACTCTTGAATCTGCAGTTGTCTGTGAAAAGTGTGAAGGTCAAGGAACTGC
>CAZSEW010000078.1:0-4168 GCA_964606025.1 uncultured Candidatus Planktophila sp. | reverse complement strand
GCGATACGCGAATTGTGTCGCCGATACCTTCTGCAAGGAGAATTCCAAATGCTGTGGCAGATTTAATTGTTCCTTGGAAGATTGGACCAGCTTCGGTGACACCAAGGTGCAGTGGGTAATCGCACTTTGCAGCGAGAATTCTGTAGGCATTTACCATCGTTACAGGATCGTGGTGCTTGACTGAAATTTTGATATCGCCAAAGCCGTGTTCCTCAAAGAGTGATGCTTCCCAGAGCGCAGATTCTGCAAGTGCTTCAGGGGTAGCTTTTCCATACTTTGCAAGAAGTCGCGGATCAAGCGATCCTGCATTAACACCGATACGGATTGGAATTCCTGCATCTCCCGCAGCTTTTGCAACTTCCTTAACCTTGTCATCAAATTGCTTAATATTGCCGGGGTTGACACGAACTGCGGCACACCCTGCATCAATGGCAGCGAAGATGTACTTTGGTTGAAAGTGAATATCTGCAATGACTGGAATCTGAGATTTCTTTGCAATCTGCGCAAGTGCATCGGCATCATCTTGTGATGGAACTGCGACGCGAACAATTTGGCAACCAGAGGCGGTGAGCTCGGCGATCTGTTGAAGCGTTGCATTGACATCAGATGTAAGAGTTGTACACATCGATTGAACGCTGACCTGAGATTCTGAACCTACTCCGACGCTGCCAACCTTGAGCTGACGAGTCTTACGACGTGGGTGCAGTGTTGGCGGAGGTGCACTTGGAATTCCGAGATCAACCATAAACCGTATTCTGCCCTATCTCGTGAAATCTCGCTAAAGATCAGAGGCCGAGCGAGATTGGATTAAAGATATCTGCGACCAGAAGAATGACCGTCAGCACAGCCAAAACGACAAAGACAGCCATCGTGATAGGCGTTAATACATTGACATCGATTCCGGCAGGGCGCGGCTTCTTTCTAATGCGAGCAAAGAGCGCACGAAATTCATCGGCGATTGCAACGGCCATATGTCCACCATCGAGTGGAAGAATGGGAAGTAAGTTAAAGAGACCTACAAAGATATTGAGGCTTGCAACAATCAGAATGAATGTTTGAAGCCTCTGGTTGCCGGCCAAGTTCTCGCTTCCAACAACTTCACCCGATACTCGCGCAGCACCGACAACACCGACAAGACCATTGGGGTCGCGTTCTTCACCCATAAATGTCTGTCGAATGAGTTGTGGGACTTTGGTTGGCAAGGTGAAGAGCGACTTAACGGATTCGCGAGCAAGAGCCCAGGTTGCCTTCGAAGTATTTTGAATGGATGGAATAAATCCATCACGTTTGACGCCAATCTTTGTCACAACTCCAAGCAGGTAGCGCTTCTCATCCTCTAGATACTTGGGTGCAGCTTTGAGTGTAAGGACCTGGCCATCGCGTTCGACGGTGAAGGTAAGTTCGCGACCTTCAGATTGTGCAATCTTCTTTGAATCAGTTGCCCAGTTATCTACTTCTTGCCCATCAATAGTCAGGATTCGATCGCCTGATTTAAACCCTGATGCTGCTGCAGCGGATTTAGGACTTACTTCTGAAATTTCAGGAAGGACTGCTTGATAGCCAACCGCAAAGAAGATCGAGAAGATAAGAAGGAATCCAAGAACGAAGTGAGCAAAGGAACCAGCACCAAGAACGATTAGCTTCTTTATTGAAGATGCAGCAAAGAATGCCCGTCCTTCTTCACCGGCAGGCATCTCATCATTTGGGGTCATTCCCTCAATTCGGCAGTAACCACCAGCAGGGATTGCCTTAAGGCCGAACTCTGTTTCACCGCGAGTAAATGACCAGATGCGCTTTCCGAAACCGAGGAAAAATTCAGATACTCGCATTCCGAATTTGCGTGCGGTCAGGTAGTGCCCAAACTCGTGGAGCATGACAGAAAATAGAAGTGCAACAACGAATGCGAGGATTCCAACAATTTCCATTAAGCGCTAACCTTCTTTACATTCTCTAGTGCGATCTTGCGAGCATCCTCTTCGATAGCACTGACATCGCCAAGATCGCGAAGCTTCTGCGCTCCTGCACTGGTGAGCTTATCCACAGTAGCGCTCACGAGATCGATAATCGCTGTAAATGAAATCTCGCCATTGATGAAGGCTTGCACGCCAACCTCATTAGAAGCGTTAAAAATTGCTGGAAGTCCTCCCCCAATTTCACCGCACCGACGGGCAAGTGCCACCGCTGGAAAACGCTTTTCGTCGATTGGTGCAAAGTTCCAGGTATGCGCGGTTTTCCAATCAATTGGCTGCGTCGCACCAGGGACGCGATTAGGGAAGTTAATTGCGAGCGAAATCGGTCCCTTCATATTTGGCGGTGAACCCTGCGCGATTGTCGAACCGTCAACGAACTCGACCATTGAATGCACAACAGATTGCGGATGAATGACCGCTTCAATCTGTGAATATGGAATTCCAAAGAGATAGTGGGCTTCGATAATTTCAAGGCCCTTATTCATCAGCGATGCTGAGTTAATAGTTACGACTGGACCCATCGCCCAGGTTGGGTGAGCAAGTGCCTCTTGAAGTGTGACCTGCGATAGATCCTGGCGATCGCGGAATGGTCCACCACTTGCAGTCAAGATTAACTTCGAAATCTCAGATTTCTTCTCGCCGATGAGCGCTTGCCAAATAGCAGAATGCTCTGAATCAACGGGAAGCAATTGATCTTCCTTCGCTCTTGAAATGACGAGGTCGCCACCGGCCACAAGAGATTCTTTATTTGCAAGCGCTACTCGGTTACCAGCATCCAGCGCAGCCAGCGTTGGCGCTAATCCAATAGAACCAGTGATCGCATTAAGTACGACATCGCAGGTAATTGCTGCAACTTCGGTAGATGCGTCAGGACCATCAACAACCTGAACACCGGGAAGTGCATCGCGAATTAGTTGAGCGTTCTTCGTGGCGCCGACAATCTTTACCTTAAATTTCTTAGCCTGCGCAATTAGTACATCTGGGTTAGATCCAGCTGCGGTGATAGCGGTAACGGTGAAAAGAGATGGATTAGCTTCAACAATCTCGAGAGCTTGAATTCCGATGGATCCTGTTGAACCCAGGATAACAAGCTCGCGCGTCATGAAACTTTGCGCTTGCGTCCTACGAATTGTCCGATAATCACAATTGCAAGAGCAAGGAAAAACATAGCTGACCCGATGACATTTGCTTGCGCCGGAATACCGCGAGCAGCAGATGTATAGACGAACTTAGGGAAGGTTGTCATCGTGCCAGAGTTGAAATTGGTAATGATGAAATCGTCGAATGAGAGGCTAAACGCCAGAAGGGCTGCAGCTGCAATACCAGGAGCCACAAGTGGAAGTGTGACGCGGCGGAAAGTTTCGCGTTCATTGGCATAAAGATCCATCGCCGCTTGTTCAAGACGTGGATCAAGAGATGCAATACGCGCCTTAACTGTTACCACCACAAATGAGATACAGAAAACTACGTGCGCAATCACTGTAGGCCAGAAACCTGGGTTGATCTGGAATACAAGGAAGAGCGAGAGCAACGATGCACCGAGAACGATTTCAGGCGTTGCCATCGGCAAGAAGATCAATAGGTTTGTCGTTGAGCGACCACGAAACTTATGGCGTCCGATAGCAAAAGCGATCATTGTTCCAAGAATCGTTGAGAAGAGCGTTGCCAAGAAACCAATCTTGATTGAGTTTCCGAGTGCGGTACATACCTCGGGTGCTCCACAAGGATTCTGCCAATTAGCAAAGGTGAACCCCTGCCACACCAAGTTGCTCTTTGCGGAATCATTAAATGAGAATGCAAAGGTGTAGGCAACTGGAATAAAGAGATAAGTGAATGCAACCACTGCATAGATTCGGATGAGATTACGGCCAAACCAGCGCGATAGAGTCTTCATACAAGCTCCTCGGTTCCGGCTTTGCGGACATAGACAGTTACCAGAATAAGAATTGCTGCCATCAAGGTAAATGAGAGCGCTGCAGCTGTTGGGTAATCGACAATCTTAAAGTAACGAGATTCGATGACATTTCCAATCATCTTTGTCTGTGGACTTCCAAGAATTGCTGCATTTACATAGTCACCCGCTGCCGGAATAAAGGTAAGTAGCGTCCCTGCAACAACTCCTGGCATAGAAAGCGGCAAGGTCACTTTGCGGAAAGTTGTAAATCCATTTGCGTAGAGATCGCCAGATGCTTCCAATG
>CAZSEW010000077.1:0-4184 GCA_964606025.1 uncultured Candidatus Planktophila sp. | reverse complement strand
TCTGCGCAGATTTATCGACAAGATCAGTTGAATTTACATACATCGAAAATGCGAGACCTGCGGTTGGATTAAGGAAATCAGTTGGAGGAGTAAAGCTGGCACTACCTGGCCATCGGACGCTTTGGGAAATTTGGAAGCCTGCAATATCGCCAATAAATGCTCCCGTCGAGGGATCGTTACCTGCACCTAAATAGAGATCTAGGCCTGATGTATCAAAGTCAGCAAATTTAGGTAGACAGCCATCGCAAGGAATAGTCGAAACAAAATTCGTCGTACCCCCTTTCACGCCGTCGAGGGACCAGTAATAGTTGCTACCGTCTCGCGTGATAGAGATATGGTGCCAGTCAAACATGGATGGAATCGGCATACTTGTAATGTTTATTCCATTTATCCAGAGATAGATATTGCCGTCGTTCTCTTCACTAATGGCAAATTTGTCCGTGTAGCTATTCCCGGAACCAAATTGCATGATGCGCGGATACATAAACTGATACGAAGTTGTCTTTTGCCACCAAGAAATTGTGAAATCGGTGATACCCAAATTTAGGTTAGAGCTATTTGTGACCCTCAAAAACTTAGTGTCATCGCCTGTGAAATTAACAGCCCCACCGATACTCGGAGAGATGCTGGTTATGGTAGGAGCTGCTTCAGGTACGCGAATGAAAGTCAGCAGCAGTAAAGCTGCGAAATAGGCGATCCACTTCCTTTTCACGAATTCAAGGTTAAGTTTTTATACTCAGGCCAGCGATAAGGAAGTAGTGTTTTCCCTACCTAGCCAAAGGGTGAAGGTGGGATTTTTGGAATGATGGAGCTATGGAGCTAGCCAGCGTCTTACTTATTGATGACGATACTTTCACGCGAACAGCGCTCTCAGCTGCACTTTCATCACGTGGAATCACAGTAACTGCGACAACTGATAATGCGGCTAAGGCGCTCGAAGTTCTTAAGAAGAGCGATCCCGACGTGGCGATTGTAGATCTTGATTTAGGACCGGGGCCAAGTGGAATCGACATTTGTCATGCGCTTCGTCTTGAGAAGCCAACCTTGGGATTAATTCTCCTTACGAGTTATACAGACCCACGTATCCATGATCCCTCAAATTCAAGCCTTCCAAAAGGGTGTCGCTTTCTCTCTAAGAATGAACTCTCGGACTTCAAGATATTAATCGAGGAGATTTTAATTGCTCGCAATAAACCCTTTGCGCCCGCAAAAAAACGTACCGCAAGTGAGAATAAACTTACGGATATTCAATTAGAAGTATTAATTGCAGTCGCTCAAGGTCTGTCATCCGCAGAAATCGCAGCTAATCGTGGAGTCTCTGTGAAAGCGATAGAAGGAATTATCTCTAAAACGCATTCGGCCCTGGGAATCAAAAGCTCTAAATCACTCAATCTCCGCGTGCAATTGGCAAGGGCATATTTCCA
Source organism: uncultured Candidatus Planktophila sp. (assembly GCA_964606025.1). Classification (GTDB taxonomy): domain Bacteria; phylum Actinomycetota; class Actinomycetes; order Nanopelagicales; family Nanopelagicaceae; genus Planktophila. The sequence continues at coordinate 2,760 of CAZSEW010000077.1, read as the reverse complement.
ACTCACCGGGAAGATGCCACCAAATGCATAAGTTAAATGTGGGTCCGCTGAAAGAAAGAATCTCATTAAGCAAGGCTGGATACATTCTCTACTCCCCGATTTCCATACTTGCCTTTCCTGTCACTGTACTGGTTATCAACCCAGGGGCATCTTTTCTTCTTTTATTGGCAACAGGATTTCTGCTCACAGTTTTTATGTTACTGGTCTACTTGCCATTCATTTGGTTAGATCAAAGAATTGATCAAGAGTCATGGCGAACCAAATTGCTTAACTTCATTACTGCGGCTGTTGTAGTGGGTGCAATTCGTGGATACCTCTTCTATGTAATTGTGGAAGCACTTGAACTCAAGGCACCAGGCGACTTGTTAAATCGCATTCTGGCATCTACGACGACAACTCTTTTCTGGCTTCCAATCGCAAATATCCTAATAAATTTCAGCAGGTCATTTAAAGTTAAATATCAAAAATCACTCAATACATTTATTAGCCAGAATCTCGACTCTATATCCTCACTTGTCCCTTCTTTGCAGAGCACAACCGAAGTTGTATCTCTTCAGGAAGAATTAACAAGGAGCATCTCTCCTAAACTCATAAGTGGTGATGCCGATAACCTGCGCGAAGTTGCAGACCTTCTGAAGACTAAGATAAACCTCCAACTTCGACCATTGAGTCGACGAATCTGGCTTCGCAGTCTCAACGAATATCCCGTAATTCGATTTCCTCAAATGCTCAAGGATTCAATCAATTATTTGGACTACTCAAAGATTATCTTTATGGGCATCATGTTTGTGCTTGCGCTATTGGATAACATCTTCATTCGCTCATTGGGTGAATCAATAACTAGAACTGTGACTTTCTTTGCCATTCTATTTCTCGTTTTCTACATGGAGAAGATTCGCCTGCTCAGAAATAACTATCTCTTTCTCTTCGCGGTAGGAGTTCTCCCTGTTATCGGCAGTGAATTCATCTCTAAGTTACTTGGATTCTCTGGAAGTTGGACTGCGACTCTCGTGATTTCGCTGGTGGCTCCAGCCGTAATTATTGTTCTTTCACTCTTTAGCTTAACCCTTCGTGATCATGCACTCATCATTGAGCTGCTTGAAAATTATGAAATCTCAAAGCTTCCAACTTCATCAGATTCCTACGATGTCGGCGAAAGACATTTAGCTTCGTACCTACACAACTCACTGCAATCCGAACTCCTTGCAATAGCGGGTCAACTCGAGGATGCTGCTGTTTCGAATAATCGTGAAAAATCATCGGAGATTCTCCAAAAAGTAAGTTCCCTTATTAATCGTTCATTTATTGATGACTTTGAGAAATTTTCCGAATCTCCTCTCGACAGATTGGAAGTTGTGAGGAAATCATGGAGTGGAATCCTTCAAATAGATATTTCTATCCCCACCGAGTTTCTGGATTCTCCAGAGCAGACAGCAGCGTTAGTCCAGACGATTGAAGAGTTCGCCGCAAATAGTTATCGCCATGGCAAGGCCACAAAGGTGGAAGCCTCTGCATACTTGGATGAAGTTGGAATTAACCTCACCTTGACGAGTAACGGCACTCAAAAGATTTCCACTAAGCGGGGATTGGGTTCGGAGTGGCTTGATCAGATTGCTAAACGTCCATGGACTTTAGAGAGCAATGCACATGGAACGAGGTTAGAAATAACTCTGTGATTTAGCTCTTCTCTAACTTATTTCGCCAAGAAGAGAAACTTCTGACGGAACCTGCATGTGGGCGTACTAGCCATGGGTAGGGATGGATTTCTGCGAGGTTCTGAAATTTCTTGAACGATGGAACCGGCGCATAAGTAACCGCAGCCGGGTTCTCAAGTGTGAATTGGTATGGATCACCCAGATAAACGTGAAGTTTTCGGCGTGTGCTTAAATCTTGAAGTGTTTGAATATAGAAAGCAATGCGCTTTGAACTTAATTGAAGCTTGGCCAGCGCAGGTTCATTGAAGATAAAGACGACAGCTAGATCAGGGTGGGCAAGAAGTGCGGGGTCGTGATCGCCGAGTGAATCAATAGTTAGCAGCACATACCTGGGTGTTGTATTGATTTGTGGTGTGAGAGGACCAGCGGTCTTTGCGGTATCAGGATCGTTATCGAGCAGAGGTTCTTTCTCTAACTTCGGTGGTGCAATCTCATCGGGAAAATTTTGGATAGGACAACTTTTCTTAAGTGAACACTTGAAGCAGAGACCAGGTGCGCGCTTTTCTACCTGCCAGCGAGCAAAACCGTAGGGCTTTCCGGTGCCGGCGCCGACGGTCCATTGCCAACCGAGGAGATTTGCGGCCCGAGATCCATCGAGAAGATTTTGATACATGCGCTCTTGGCCATACAGCCAGCCGCGATCGTTGCGTACTGTCCAATGCGATGCCAGCCACATTCGAGTTTGGTTAACTAACCAACCATCGCTTTCAAGTTCTGAGACAACTGTGTCGATGCATAACATCTCGCGATTCCAGCCATCGCCTTGCGCGTTCCAATTAGCTTCAAAACGTAAATTTTCAAAGAGGCGGGTGCCGATGCGGGCATAGAGATGGCGGGCATACTCCTGCCAATAAAGTTCATCGCGGAATTTTTCGCGATCCTTAAATGGTGCGCTTTTTACAGCGCCGTACACCTGCTTAAGCGTTAAGAGATTGTGGCGGATGTATGGAGAGAGAACGGTTGCCCCGCGATTTTCAAGCGGTAGAACTTCAGAGCGATCTTCGGCGTAGCGGGTGATATCTAAATTTCGAAGCGCATCATCTGC
>CAZSEW010000076.1:0-4186 GCA_964606025.1 uncultured Candidatus Planktophila sp. | reverse complement strand
AAGTTCTGTCCACGTTGCAAGTCTTCAACTCTTCACCGCGAAACCCGCTAATGCTCAACCCCGATTCGGTCGGGCGTACCTTCGCGGGTACAGATGTAATAACAATTTCTCAATCTGAAATCGATGCCTTCTGCGCCGTTGTCGGGGAAACCGATACAACGATTGCGCCCCCAACTTTCACAATTCGAATCACTCTCACGCAATTTGAAGAGATTCTGACCCAGCCTGAAATCGGCCTTGATTGGACTCGTCTTGTCCATGGTGACCAAAAATTTGAGATTTTCTCGCCGGTTAAAGCAGGAGATGCACTTACCTGCGATGCAACAATCGAGAGCTATCGCGTAGCTGCCGGAAATGAAATTGTCACGGTTCGCTCAGATCTCCATCGCGCAGGCGCTCGCGTTATCTCTGCTTGGTCAACACTGGTGGTCCGCGCATGATTGAAGTCGGAAAAGAACTTCCTGAGAAAGTTTTTTATTTAGATCGCGCACTGCTGAAGCAATATGCTGATGCTTCAGGTGACCAGAACCCAATCCACCAGAATGAAGAGTTTGCTCTCTCTGTTGGTCTACCTAATGTCATCGCTCACGGAATGCTTACAATGGCTCTGGTTGGAAAATATGTCTCTGACTTCGCAGGTGGATCTGCCAATGTACTTGAATACGGTGCACGATTTACAAAGCCTGTCATTGTTCCTGCAGGCGAGAAAGTGGACCTCACAGTTTCTGCAACCGTAACTGAAGTCTCTGATGGAAAAATTTCGCTCACACTCAGCGCGACATCTGCAGGTGTCAAAGTCCTAGGAATGGCGAAAGCTGTAGTTAAACAATGACCGCTCCAGATTCAGTTCACGAGTTAGCGATTGCGCGCCAGGCGGCTCGAGCAGAGAAGAATTTTGCACTTTCGGATCAACTTCGGGATGAAATCGCAGCACAAGGATTTGAAGTCGTAGATGTTGCAGGTGGATATGAACTGCGCCCCAAGAAGCGGTTTCCTGTCTATGAATCAACTCGCGATATCCGCCCAATTAATTCAGGTAAATTTGAAATAACCGCAGCAATAATCGTTGAAGGTTTTCACGAGGATGCAATCACCTGTATTAAATCGATAAAGGCTCATAGCCAATGTGCAATCGCCGTGCTGGTTATAGGTGATCCTGGAGAATTAGTAGACGAACTTGATGCTCGGACTTCGCTTGTTCAGGTCAACGAAAATTTTGGCTGGGGCGAGAATGCAAATGCACTACTTCGCAATATAACTAGTGAGTACGTAATCATCCTTGATCCATCAACAACTTTCACCGGTGATGCAGTTACTCCAGTCCTCGAAGAGCTCAAGAAGCGCGATTTTGTTGCAGTTGGCTGGCGCGGAGGTCTCGTTAATCTTGAAGATGATTGGCGCAGCACTGACGATAAAGGTCCTGGCGAAGTAGATGTGCTCTTTAGTTACTTCATCGCAATGCATCGCGAAGATGCTCTAGCAGCTCGTGGCTTTAGCAATCGCGCAGTGTTCTATAGAAATGCCGATATTGAATTCTCGCTCAACCTTCGCCATTCCAATGGTCGCCTCTTGCAGATGGATCTACCTCTCGAACAGGGGCGTCACCATGGCTATCACGACAGTGATCCGGAATATCGCGATGCTCAATCGAAGAAGAATTACGACCGTATTCTCGAACGCTTTAGAGGCAAGACAGCGATATTGAGTCCTCGCAGGTAGCCTAAGCACATGGCAGACCTACGCGATTACACATCACTGCGCGTTGGTGGCCCTGCCAAAAAGTTTGTTGAAGTTGGCACAGAACCCGAAATTATTGCCGCTATAGAAGCTGCAGGAGATTCACCAATTCTGATTATCGGTGGTGGAACAAATATCTTGGTTGCAGACGCTGGCTTTGAAGGGACTGTGATTCGAATCGTTAACAACTCACTCCAGGCAGAAGTCGATGCTTGCAGTGGGGCAACGCTCACAATTGGTGCTGGTGAAAACTGGGATGAATTCGTGGCAATGACTATTGATCGAGGTTTAGCTGGGCTTGAAACCTTAAGCGGAATTCCAGGAACTGTAGGAGCTGCGCCTATTCAAAACATTGGCGCCTATGGACATGAAGTCTCCGAATTTATTACACGCGTGCGTACATATGACCGAGAGAAGAAAGCGGTAAAGACTTTCACGAATCTTGAATGTGAATTTACCTATCGAAGTTCTCACTTTAAAGAGCGCCCAGGACGCTATGTCATCCTCGATGTTCAATTCAATCTTCGCCAGGGAGAACAGAGCGCTCCAATTACTTATTCAGAGTTAGCGGTAAAGCTAGGAATTAATGTGGGGGAGAAGGCGCCAATAAGCGTTGTGCGCAAGACTGTTCTGGAATTACGCGCAGCAAAGGGAATGCTCTTAAATCCCAATGATCGCGATTCGTGGTCGGCAGGATCATTCTTTACCAATCCAATAATTTCCAAGGATGTTGCAGAGAAACTTCCCGAAGGTGCACCGCGCTGGCCAACATCAGATGGCTTGGTAAAGACAAGCGCTGCATGGTTGATCGAGAATTCAGGAATTCATAAAGGCGATACTCATGGCGGTGCTCGCATCTCTACAAAGCATGTCCTTGCGCTCACAAATTCAGGCAATGCAACAGCTGCAGAGATTGCCGAACTCGCTAAATCAGCGCAGAAGAGCGTCTATGAGAAGTTTGGAATTACCTTGGTAGCTGAAGTTAACTTAATTGGCCTAGAGCTTTAATTGATCAGAGCTTAAAGTTTTACTCGCTTAACAACTTCTTGATACGGCCGATGCCTTCGACAATATCTTCATCGCTTGTTGCGTATGAGAAGCGCAGATAGCCAGAAGGTCCAAAAGCTTCGCCAGGAACTGCTGCAACTTCAACTTCTTCGAGAATGATTGTCGCAAGCTCTGCAGATGTATTTGCTACCTTGCCGCGGATTGGCTTGCCCAGTGCGCCCTTTACAGATGGGTAGACATAGAAAGCACCTTGCGGAGTTGGGCAGTTAAAACCAGGTACCTCGTTAAGAAGACCAACAATCAACTTACGACGACGGTTAAATGCTTCACCCATCTTGTGGACTGCATCCAGGTTTCCAGTAAGTGCTGCAATCGCTGCACGCTGTGAAACGTTGGAGACGTTAGATGTTAAGTGTGATTGGAGATTAGCCGCAGCCTTAATGACATCCTTAGGTCCGACCATCCAACCTACGCGCCAACCTGTCATTGCATAAGTCTTTGCAACACCGTTGATGATGATGCAGGTATCAGCAAGTGCTGGAACTAGAACAGGTAAAGATGGTGCTGTTGCACCGTCAAAGAGCAGGTGTTCGTAAATCTCATCGGAGATGATCCAAATATTATTCTTAACTGCCCACTCGCCAATTGCCTTGACTTGCTCTGGTGAATAAACAGAACCAGTTGGGTTCGATGGTGAACAGAACAAAAGAGCCTTGGTCTTTGGTGTGCGTGCAGCCTCAAGCTGTTCCACAGTTACTAAATAATTTTGAGTTTCATCTGCAAAGACTTCAACAGACTTTCCACCAGCAAGCTTGATTGCTTCTGGGTATGTCGTCCAGTATGGAGATGGAAGAAGAACTTCATCACCTGGATCGATAATTGTTGCAAAAGCTTGATAGACCGCTTGCTTTCCACCGTTAGTAACAAGAACTTGATCAACGGTGATTTCGTAATTCGAATCGCGCTTTGTCTTTGCAACGATTGCTTCACGCAATTCAGGAAGACCTGGCGCTGGGGTGTAACGATGATTTGCAACAACCTTTGTCGCTGCCGCTGCTGCATCGACGATGTAATCAGGAGTTGGGAAATCTGGTTCACCTGCACCAAAGCCAATGACGGGGCGACCAGCTGCTTTAAGCGCCTTCGCCTTTCCATCTACGGCCAATGTGGCTGATTCTGCGATTGCTGCGATTCGTGCGGAGATTCTGCTCATGTGCGAAGTCTGCACCATGGGCCACATCTCTAGCACGCTCAAATTCACGCTCATTTAAGGGTTGATGCAGAGGGGCTGGCATTAGCCGGTTTTACTCTGGAAGGCCCCTGCCCTTACACTTCGACGCTCACGATGAATTTCTTCCTCGCCTTGGCGCGCCTGAAAATTCGTCGCGAAGGGCAGTAGCTCAATTGGCTAGAGTTGCCGTCTCCAAAGCGGCCGGTTGGG
>CAZSEW010000075.1:0-4229 GCA_964606025.1 uncultured Candidatus Planktophila sp. | reverse complement strand
GCTGCTGTACCACTTTCATCGATTATTCAGCCGGCCTATCAAATTGGCTATACAGCGACCCAACTCTTGTTATCAGAGTGTGAAGCAATAGAAACGCACGCCCACCAGGACGTGCGTTTCCAACCAGAAATTATTGCTAGAGCTTCAACTGGTCCAGTTAAGTCCTAATTTTTTAGCGCTGTGACTTATGGCGATCGGCCATCATATCCATCAGCGCAAAGAGCACGCCTGAGATAACGAATGTCATATGGATTCCGATGCGCCAACCTTCGCGGTTTGCATCGAATGTTCCCTCTTTCATAAAGTCCTTAAGAAGTTCAATGACAGAGATTGCAACGAGTGAACCAATCAACTTAATCTTCAAGCCGCTGTAATCAACATATCCCATCCAGTGTGGGCGATCCTTCGCACCTTCTGCAATAGTGATCTTTGAGACGAAGTTTTCATAGCCTGCGAAGAGCACGATGATGATGAGATTACCCAGCAACACCGTGTCGAGAAGTTCAAGAACCTGAAGTGTTACTTCAGCAGTAGTTGCATCCTGAACTTGAGTAATCATGTGCCAGAAGGCCTGGAAGAAGCGGTAGAGAATAGGCAAGAGCGCAAGTAATAGGCCCACATAAAGTGGCGCCAGCAACCAGCGCGCTGCAAAGATCATTCTTTCAAGGGTTTGTTCAAGTTTTTCCATGTTGAAAATTATGGCAGGGCAGAAGTTTAAAATTGAGAAAAGCGCTTAGAAATGCCGAAGAGAGCGCCTAGAGTTGCCCCGTGCATCAATTTACCGAGGAAGTTGAAGAGCTTGCAAAGGCTGTCATGGAGTACAGCCTCGAGCGATTGAAATCTAATCCACCTCTTGATGGCCCTCGCAGTGAAAAAGATCTCTATGAAGAACTTGGAAACACCATTACGCCAAAAGGTCTTGGCGGTAAAAAGACACTAGATATCTTTACCGAAACTCTTGCACTTGCTTGCATCTCAACAGATCACCCACGCAATTTAGCTTTCATTCCATCTGCTCCAAGTGAATACTCAAACCTCTTTGATCTCGTTGTCGGTGCATCCTCACTGTATGGCGGTTCATGGCAAGAGGGAGCTGGCGCAGTCTTTGCTGAAAACCAAGCGCTGCGTTGGCTCAGCGATATGGTCGGATTCCCACAATCTTCCGGTGGAGTATTTGTGCAAGGCGGAACGATTGGAAATCTCTCTGCACTCGTTGTCGCACGTGACCAAGCACGTAAAGCCCACCCAGATGTAACTCGCTGGGTTATTGCATGCAGCGCTGAATCACATTCATCAATTACATCTGCAGCTCACGTGATGGATGTCGATGTCTTAAAGATTGAAACCAATGAAGAACTTCGCCTTGATGGTGCTCATGTCGGACCAGCAATCGATGAGCTTCATGCCACAACTTCCAAGCGCGTCTTTGCAATTGTCGGAACTGCAGGCAGCACCAACTTAGGTGTTGTCGATGATCTTGCATCTCTTGCTCAAGTGGCTAAAGAACGAAATATTTGGTTCCACGTCGATGGCGCATATGGCCTAGCTGGAATCTGCGCACCTTCTGTTCGTCCGCTCTTTAACGGTGTTGAACACGCGGATTCATTCATCGTCGACCCACATAAGTGGCTCTTTGCACCATTTGATGCTTGTGCGCTTGTCTACCGCAATCCAGCCCTTGCTAAAGAGACACATACACAACACGCAAGTTATTTAGAAACTCTTCATGATGATTCTTGGTCGCCATCTGACTATGCAATCCACTTAACCCGTCGCGTCCGCGGATTGCCTTTCTGGTTCTCACTTGCCGCTCACGGAAGTGATGCTTATTCCGAAGCGGTAGAAGCTGGAATACGCCTTGCTAAGGATTCTGCCGAACTTATTAAGGCCCACCCAAACCTTGAATTAGTGCGCGAACCTGAACTTTCTATCGTTGCTTTCACACGAAAGGGATGGACTCCTGCCCAGTATCAACAATGGGCAGATGATTTACTAGAAAAGCAGATTGGATTTATTCCACCATCAAAGCATGCAGGTGAAAGCATCTTGCGATTTGCCTTTGTAAACCCATGGACATCTTTGGAAGATGTGCAGATTATTCTCGAAACTCTTTAGCCCAATAAATTAGCGGTCTAACAAATTCTGCTTAGGATCATAAGTCGATCCATTGCGGCGCTTAGCGATTGCACTCAACGCTTCAAGAACAACGCGGTTGGCCAAGATGGCAGTGATATCTGCGCTATCAAATGGCGGAGCCACTTCAACGACATCGATTCCAACTACTGGAAGTTCAAGACAGATGCGACGAACAGCTTCAAGAAGTTCACGTGATGTCATTCCACCAGGCTCTGGGGTTCCGGTACCTGGGGCCATTCCTGGATCAACCACATCGATATCGACAGATAAGAAAACTCCATCGCATTCGTTTGTCAGAGTCGCAAATGATTCATCGAGAACTTCCTTAAGCCCGCGATGATGAATCTCGGTCATCTCGTATGAGCGCATTCCTTGATCGCGCATCCACTCGAGGGTCTTGTTATCTGGCCAGTAGCCTCGAAGCCCAAGCTGTAAGAAGCGATCTCCGCGCACATAACCTTCATCAATCAAACGACGCATCGGAGTTCCGTGGCCCACAAGTGCGCCCCACTGATCTTCACCTGTATCGGCATGAGCATCGAAGTGAATCATCGAAACTTTTCCATGCCCCATATGATTTGCAATTCCTGCTACATCGGCAGATGCAATCGAATGATCTCCACCGAGAACAACTGCAATTGCACCTGCTCGTGAAATTTTCTCTGTTGCTTCACGAAGAACAGCCAAAGATGCAACTAAATCTCCGCCAGGCATCAATAAATCACCGGCATCGAAAACTTTAAGATCTTTCAAACCATCTGTACGAAGTGCTAGATGTGGACGTTCGCCATCGTGGGGCAGATAGTCGCCACCACGGATTGCTTGCGGACCGAACTTGGCACCAGAGCGATGTGATGTTCCGCTATCAATTGGTGCTCCGACGATGATGACATCTGCGCCTTTATAGGTAGAAGGATCATCGAGGTCGCACGCAGGAATGCCTAGGAAGGTAAAAGCAGGACCATACATATTGCCGTGGTTAGCCATGCGAGAAGGATATCTCGCCTCACATATCCCGTCCTGGCTCTGACAGGCCGTTCTCAGAATTCAGGCGTACTATGAATTTCATATAAAGGGGATTGCCAATGCAGATCACAATAGATAAAAAGACCGGTGTATTACTCGCCATCATCGCGCTTTTGAGCACAGCAGTTGTTGGGCTGGCAGTCAGAGATGGCTCTGGCCACATGGATAAGTCCATGAATAAATCAGAGAAACGAGGACACCACTCAACTGCAAAGGCCAATGGTGATTACACGGGTGCTGACATTATGTTCTTACAGATGATGATTCCCCATCACCAACAGGCGATTGATATTTCAAATCTCGCGCTAAAGAATTCCAAGAATGCTGAATTACTGGCTCTTGCAAAAATCATCGCCCGTGATCAGGCGGCAGAAATTACGCAGATGAGAAATTGGCTCAAGGATGCCAACGCCAGTGAAGATATGGGACACGCAATGCATGACATGGGTGGAATGCTCTCAGATGATGAGCTTGCTGCCCTGACTGCCGCGAAAGGTTCAACCTTCGACAGATTGTGGTTAAAGGGAATGACTGAACACCACGACGGAGCGATTCATATGGTGCAGATGATTGAGGATGCCGACAATATGGAAATCAAAGCATTCGGAGCCAAGGTCATCACCGATCAATCGGCACAAATCGAGCAGATGAAGAAGATGCTCGCAGCTCTTTAATTCATATTAGATATGGGAGAATAGAGTTATGGCCACAGCAAAGAAAACAGCGGTAAAGAAGGCAGCAGCAGCTCCTGCAAAGAAAGTTGCCCCTGTAGAAGTTCACACGGGAATTGATTGGCGCTCGCTCTATCTCTATGCAGTCTGCCTGGTCACGCTTCTCGTTGTTCTCTTTTCAACTGTTGCCCTGGTAAATGCCATTGTTAATTACGCTTTCCCAGATCCTGCATATGTTGATCCTTACGGCGCTAAAGAAAATATGCCTGACCCAGCTCTATTGCAGCAGCAGGAAGATAACTCGCAGCGCCAGGCCTTGAAGAACATCTTCACTACATTTTCAACGATGGCGATAGCAACACCTGTATACATTTATCACTGGCGCCAAGCCCGCAA
>CAZSEW010000074.1:0-4285 GCA_964606025.1 uncultured Candidatus Planktophila sp. | reverse complement strand
CCGAAACCCCAAATACCGGTTAACTTAATGTGATCGCTCATGAACGGATCGCCTCCACATTTGCCTTAACACCATGAACACGAACGGCCCAAATACCTTTGCCTACCAAACTTTGCGTGACCTTAATGGTTGCTTCTTCTCGATCATCCGGATGATCCCCACCGAGGAAGCGTTTACGTGAATGCCCGATCAAAACTGGATATCCCAAGGCTGTGAACTCATCAATTCGCTGCAGAATCTCCCAGTTATGTTCTGGATCTTTAGCAAAGCCAATACCTGGATCGAGAATAATATTTTCTCGCAGAATGCCAGCGGCAAGCGCCTTATCTAATTGAATAGTTACTTCTTCAATAACATCCGCCACAACATCGTCATAAATTGCCTTTGAATTCATATCCTTTGAATGTCCACGCCAATGCATCAACGTGTACTTGCACCCAAGGGCCGCACCTGTTGCGAACATATCTGGGTCAGCAGCTCCACCACTAACGTCGTTAACAATTGTTGCTCCGGCTTCAACTGCCAACTTTGCAGTTGAAGCACGCATAGTGTCGATACTAAGCGTGACTCCAGATTCAACTAGCCCACGAATTACAGGTAAAACTCGAGCCTCTTCCTCGGCCGCTGAAATTCTTTCGGCTCCTGGTCGCGTTGATTCACCACCAATATCAATGATGTCCACGCCTTCATCAATCATCTCTAAGCCACGATTAATCGCGTGTTGTGTCTCAAAATTCTTTCCGCCATCTGCGAAAGAATCTGGAGTTACATTGAGGATTCCCATTACCAACATGGCGCACTATCGATTCGTTATGAGGCTGATTGCTTCAGCGCGAGTTGTTGCATCACGCAAGACACCTCGCACAGCTGAAGTAGTCGTGCGTGCTTGAGATTTACGCACACCGCGCATCGACATACACAAGTGTTCGCAATCAATAATGACAATGACGCCCATAGGCTTCAAGATTTCTACGAGCGCATCCGCAATCTGAGTTGTTAAGCGCTCTTGCACCTGTGGCCGACGAGCAAAGAGATCAACTAATCGCGCAACTTTTGAAAGGCCCGTGATTTTTCCACTTGGAATGTAGCCAACATGGGCAACGCCATGAAATGGAGTCAGGTGATGTTCGCAATGTGAAAAGACTTCAATATCGCGAATAATTACGAGTTCTTCATGGCCGATATCAAAAGTTGTAGTTAATACATCTTCCGGCTTCTGCCACAGTCCTTCGAAGTTCTCTTTAAATGCCCGAGCTACGCGAGCTGGAGTTTCCTGCAAGCCTTCACGATCTGGATCCTCACCGAGTGCGAGCAAGAGTTCGCGCACAGCTTTCTCTGCGCGTTCTTGATCATAAGGATGCGATGCGCGACCATCGCTTGGCCCCATTGATACCGATGAAATATCGGTCACTCGGGATTTACCTTCTTCACTCTGCGAGCTTTCTTAACTGCTTCTGGTGCAGCTGGAATAACGCGTTCAGGAATATCTACAGGTGGCTTAGAGGAAGGTGTACGAGTGCTTGAACCTGTCCACGCCGGACGATTTGGCCAAGGACTTACCTTTGCAAAGATTTCGGCAATCTCTTCCTTATTGAGAGTTTCTTTCTCAAGTAGTTGAAGAACCATCTCGTCGAGAATTGTGCGATTTGCTTCGAGAATATCGAAAGCTTCTTGATGAGCATTCTCAATTAACTTACGAATCTCGCCATCGACAACTGCCGCAACGTTCTCGGAGTAATCGCGTTGATGTCCGTAATCGCGCCCCATAAATGGCTCAGATGAGTCACTTCCGAGCTTGATGGCACCGATTGCTTCAGTCATTCCGTACTGAGTAACCATTGCACGAGCAAGCGCTGTCGCCTTCTCAATATCGTTTGATGCACCCGTTGATGGGTCGTGGAAGATCAACTCTTCTGCTGCGCGTCCGCCTAATGAGTAGGCCAACTGATCGAGTAATTGATTACGAGTTGTTGAGTACTTATCTTCATCTGGAAGAACCATTGTGTAACCAAGGGCGCGGCCACGAGGCATGATTGTAATTTTATGAACAGGGTCTGTATGTGGAAGTGCATGTGCAACAAGTGCGTGACCTGCTTCATGATAAGCAGTTACGCGACGTTCTTCTTCAGACATTAGCCGAGATTTACGTTGTGGTCCGGCCATAACGCGATCAATTGCTTCATCGATTTGAGTATTGCTGATTGACTTCTGTCCTTCACGAGCTGAAAGAAGCGCTGCCTCGTTGAGAACATTGGCAAGATCTGCTCCTGTAAAACCTGGTGTTCTACGTGCATATGCAATCAGTTCAACCTCTTTAGCGATTGGCTTATCTTTTGCATGCACTTTGAGAATATCTTCGCGACCCTTGAGATCTGGACGTTCGACTGGAATCTGACGATCGAATCGACCTGGACGAAGAAGCGCAGGATCGAGGACATCTGGACGGTTGGTAGATGCAATCAAGATGACTTGGCCATTAGATTCAAAGCCATCCATCTCAACAAGTAGTTGGTTGAGTGTCTGTTCGCGTTCATCGTGACCGCCGCCCATGCCTGTACCGCGCTGGCGACCAACAGCATCAATTTCATCTACAAAGATAATTGCAGGTGCATTTGCCTTTGCTTGTGTAAACAAATCACGTACTCGTGCTGCACCAACACCGACAAACATTTCAACAAAATCAGAACCTGAGATTGAATAGAAAGGAACCTTGGCTTCTCCAGCTACTGCGCGAGCAAGGAGAGTCTTTCCTGTTCCCGGCGGTCCGTAGAGCAGAACACCCTTTGGAATCTTTGCTCCAAGAAGTGCGTACTTGGCAGGATCTGCAAGGAAATCTTTAATCTCTTCTAGCTCTGCAATTGCTTCATCAGCACCTGCAACATCATCGAAGGTGTTCTGTGGAACATCATTATTCTGAAGTTTTGCCCGCGATTTACCAAATGAAAATACTCGATTTCCACCTTGTGCCTGGCTCAACATTAAGAAGAAGAGCAATCCAATAATTAAAATTGGACCAAAGCTAAAGAGAAATGTCGTAAGCATTGATTGCTTAGGAACATCAACAGTCCAACCCTTTGAAGGTGGATTCGCGCTTAACGCATCAATGAGAGTTGGTTCTTGTCGAGCGATATATGACGCTTCAACTTTTGAAGAACCTTTAATTGTATTCCCGCTGGAAAGAACGAGTTTGATTTTCTGATTTCTATCAATAAGTACAGCTGACTCAACCTGCGACTGTGAAATCGCAGCAATTGCCTGCGATGTTTTGATCTCTGTGTATTTATTTGTTGCGCTTGAAATCTGTCCAAAGATTGATACTGCAAAGATTGCAACAATGATCCAGAAGAGTGGTCCGCGAAGAATCTTCTGTGAACGAGTCTTTGGCTGGTCGGACTTCTTCTGGCCATCCTTCTCGCTCTTCTTAAAGTTCTCTAAGAATGTCTTCTTTGACGTTTTCTGGGGCGACTTTAACTCTGGTTTCTGGGAAGTCATAAATATCCTTATGAGTACATGTGCTTTGCAAGCACACCAATAAATGAAAGGTTGCGGTACTTCTCATCAAAATCTAAGCCGTAACCGACGACAAACTCTTTCGGGATATCGAAGCCAACGTACTTCACATCAACTTCAACTTTTGCAGCTTCTGGCTTGCGAAGAACTGTAAATACTTCTACTGATGCAGCGCCACGAGAAAGCAGGTTCGCCTTCAGCCATGACAATGTAAGACCGGTATCGATAATGTCTTCCACGATAAGTACGTGACGTCCAGTGATATCGCGATCTAAATCCTTTAGGATGCGTACAACTCCGCTGGATTTTGTTCCGGAACCGTAAGAAGAAACAGCCATCCAATCCATTTCGATATGAGTCTTCATGGCACGGGTGAGATCTGCCATCGCCATAATCGCGCCTTTGAGAACTCCGACAAGGAGAACTGACTTATCTTTGTAATCAGCATCAACGCGCGCTGCGAGTTCTGCAATTTTTGCGGCTAGTTCTTCTTCGGTTGCAATTACCTTTTCAACATCTGTGCCGACTGCTGCTAAATCCACCGGGTGCGCTCCTTGGGTCTAAGTCTTTTGATCTACGGGTTCGAGAGCGAAAGTCTGCCCGAAATTCGCTCAACCTTCACACCACCCGGCAGGCTCAGGGCTCCCTGGCCGTGCCACGAGGTGACCAGCGCCTCAACTGCAGATACATGTTCGGCTGAAATTGAGCCTGTCGGGGCGCCAGCGGCGTAAATGGCCGCTCTCAGGATGCGGCTGCGGATCGCTCGAGGAAGTTC
>CAZSEW010000073.1:0-4356 GCA_964606025.1 uncultured Candidatus Planktophila sp. | reverse complement strand
GGAGATACCTGGTGGTTCAATCTTCGAGCATCCAATACTGAGCCACTCCTTCGACTCAACGTTGAGGCTTCAACGGAAGCCCGTATGAAAAAGGTCCGTGATGATGTACTTAACACGATTCGAGGGGACCTCGACATCCTCGTATTAATCCCTTAACTAGTACGCTATCCCCATAGCCGACTAGCACAGTAGAGCCCTACGCCGAAGGTCAAGCGAAAAAACAGCCGTTTTTACATTAGGGAGAGAAATTTCAATGACACCTGTAACTACTATTCCAAAGCACGATATTGCTGACGCATCACTTGCCGCCGAAGGCCGCAAGAAGATCGAGTGGGCAGAGCGCAATATGCCTGTGCTTGCACAAATTCGTGAACGATTTGAAAAGTCACAGCCATTTACTGGCGTACGTATCGCAGCTTGCATGCACGTCACAACTGAGACTGCCAACCTTATGCGCGTACTCAAAGCAGGAGGCGCAGAAATTGCACTCTGTGCATCGAATCCACTTTCAACCCAGGATGACACTGCAGCTGCACTAGTTCACGAATACGGAATTTCAGTATTCGCACGCAACTCAGTTGATCGTGATGGTTACTACGCACATATCAATGCAGCTCTAGATATCGAACCACACCAAGTATTCGATGATGGTTGCGACCTTGTTAACACCCTTCACACAACTCGTAAAGAGCTACTTCCAAATATCGCCGGTGGTTGCGAAGAGACAACAACGGGCGTTATCCGTCTAAACCAGATGGCAAAAGATGGCGCTCTCACATTCCCAATGATCGCTGTCAATGACACCGATACAAAGCACATGTTCGATAACCGTTATGGAACAGGTCAGTCAACTCTTGATGCAGTATTCCGCGCAACAAACTTCTTGCTTGCAGGAAGAATTGTTGTTGTCGCTGGCTTCGGATATTGCGGCAAGGGTGTTGCAGAGCGCGCTAAGGGTATGGGTGCAGATGTAATTGTCACAGAGATCGACCCAACAAAGGCGCTCGATGCGATGATGCAAGGTTTCCGCGTCATGCCAATGATTGATGCGGCAAAGGTCGGCGATGTATTTATCACTGTCACAGGAAACCGCGATGTACTTCGTGATGAGCACTTCTCAGTGATGAAGGATGGCGCAATCATGGCCAACTCAGGTCACTTTGATATCGAAATCGATGTTGCATGGCTAGAGCAGAACTCGACAAAGAAGAATGCAAAGATGCGTCACCAGACTGATGAATACGTCATGAAGGATGGTCGCCGTCTACTTCTTCTCGCAGAAGGACGTCTTGTAAACCTTGGTGCAGCAGAAGGACATCCAGCTTCAGTGATGGATATGTCATTCTCTGATCAAGCGCTCACTGCTGAATACCTAGTTAAGGAAGCAAAGAACCTTCCAGCTGGCGTTCACGAAGTACCTACATATATCGATAAGGAAGTTGCTTCACTTAAGTTGATTTCAATGGGTGGACGTATCGATGTGCTTACACCAGCACAAGACATGTACCTCAACTCATGGGAGCACGGTTCATAAAGAACCGCTAAATACACATGACACTCATCATGGTCGTCGATGACGATCAAGACCTTGCAGAGATGCTTGGAATTGTTCTCACGAGCTCTGGCTTTGATGTAGATCTTGTAAGTCGTGGAGATGAGGCTCTGGAGGTCTTTAGAAATAATCCTCCAGACCTCGTCTTACTCGATGTCATGCTTCCCGGAATAGATGGAATTGAAGTATGCCGACTCATTAGAAAAGAGTCGATGGTCCCAATCGTGATGCTCAGCGCCAAAGGTGAGACGCAGGATATTGTGCGCGGCCTTGAGGCTGGGGCAGATGATTACATGCAGAAACCTTTCCGCGACAAGGCAGAGCTTGTCGCTCGAATTCGCACAAGACTTCGCAGAACTCACTCCGATGTCACAGGACTACTGACAATTGGTGATTTAACAATTGATGTGACTGCTCATGAAGTTCGCAGAGGCGCCACCGTCATTCAGCTAACTCGACTCGAATTTGACCTATTGGTTGCACTAGCGAAAGATCCAGGTCGAGTCTTTACGCGTGATGCGCTCTTAAGTGAAGTCTGGGGTTATCGCCAGACAACTGATACAAGGCTTGTTAATGTCCACGTACAGCGATTACGTTCAAAGATTGAACATGATGCTGAACATCCTGAGATTGTTATGACGGTTCGTGGCGTTGGATATAAGGCAGGCGGCACTGCCTAATATGAAGGGCATACGTCACGCACTCCAACACTCACTAGTTACAAAAGTCATCCTCTCAACAGTGCTGCTCTCTTTGGGCGTTGTCTGGCTTACTGGATCTGCTCTTTACTCCAGACTCGCAGATGGAATTCTCTCCACCAGCCTTAACTCATCTCTAGCTGAGTCAAGATATACATTTTTTAACGCTGAGTACCAGATGCTCGTATCTCAAGGTATGACAGTCTCCGAACGTAAACGTGTCTTGGCAGAGTTTGTAGTAAATACTTCAACGCAGGGCATTAATGAAGAACGCCGAGAAGTAATTTTTGTGAAGACACCTGGTGCGAAGGCAACCACAAATTCATATGAAATGTCGTCAAATATCATTCAAAACACATCAATTCCGGCCGATTTACGGACAAAGGTACAAAAAAACTCAAAGATTCAATATGGATATGCAGTTGCAACATATAACAATGGGGCAGCAGTTGACTCGCTATTCGTGGGCAAGAAGATAAGAATTCCTACAGGTGGACGTTATGAGATGTATATCGTCTTCTCGTTGAAGAGCCAGAGTGCGACGATGGATCTCATCAAGAACTCACTTCTCGTAACGGGCGTGGCTCTCCTCCTACTTATCGCACTAATTACATGGCTCGTGGTTCGACAAGTTGTTCGTCCAGTACGTGAGGCTGCCAGAGTCGCAACGCAATTTACTCAAGGCGATTACAGCCAGCGGATGAAACTCGAATCGGTAGATGAGATGGCTAGTTTGGCTAATTCCTATAATGAGATGGCGCAATCTATTGAGCAGCAAATTACTCGCTTAGAGCATTTATCTCGCGTTCAGCAACGCTTCGTTTCCGATGTGACCCATGAGCTTCGTACGCCGCTCACCACTCTTCGCATGGCATCTGAGGTCATTCACAATCAGAGAAATTCATTTGATCCAGTAGTGGCGCGTAGCTCCGAACTTCTAGTTGCCCAACTGGATCGGTTTGAGCGATTACTCGAAGATCTACTGGAAGTAAGTAGATTTGATGCAGAAGTCGCAATCTTGGAACCAGTTGACTTTGATGTCATCACCCTCATCAAGAGGTGCGCCAAAGATTTCGATATCGCAAGCGATTTTGCAACGCCTGAAATTAAGGTTGAGTCTGAACATGACGCTGTGACAATAAAGGCCGATATTCGCCGAGTTGAGAGAATCATGCGAAATCTCCTTTCCAATGCCCTAGACCATTCCGAAGGAAAACCGGTTGTCGTTACGGTTGTCGCTACAGATTCCGAAGTCGGAATTGGTGTTCGCGATCAAGGCTCGGGATTAGATGAATCTGCACTCATTCGAGTCTTTGATCGTTTCTGGCGCGCAGATCCTTCGCGTGCTCGAGTCCGTGGTGGAACTGGTCTTGGTTTATCCATCGCCCTAGAAGATGCCCGTCTTCACAACGGCGAACTCGACGCCTGGGGACGTCCAGGACGAGGAGCGCATTTCGTTCTTACCTTGCCAATCAAAGCCGGAGATTCAATCAATGCGCGTCCAATTAAGGTCATTCCGAAAGATTTCCACCAAGAAAATTTTGCCCTTTAACTCAACTCTCTAAAGCGAGCAAGATTGCTATGTGAATTCAATTGCATCGTTGCGAGAGCTCATCTTTCCGATACGTTGCCTCGGATGTGATCAACTTGGAATATCCATTTGTTCCCAATGCAGAAAGTTCTGGCACCCCAGAATTATCAAGACTTGGTCGCACTCTAAAGAGAAGTTTCCTATTTACTCATCAATTCCATACTCACCCATTGCTGGAAAAGTGTTATTGAGTGCAAAGGAGAGCAGTTTGGAACTTGCAGATAATTTACTTACAGCTGCACTTCTACATTCTCTTCGTGGAGCACGATCTCAAAATCAAATTGATTTTCTAGTTCCAATACCTTCGCGAAAGAGCGTTGCTCGAAAGAGAGGCCGCCAATTCATCTCAGTTTTATCGAAAAGTATTGGCGAAAGTGAGAATCTACCTACGGAAGAGATTCTGACGCATACTCGAAAGGTCAGGGATCAATCGAATCTTGATGCAAAGGATCGGGCTGCAAATTTAGATAAGGCTCTGATTTCCCTGAGATTTCTCAGTGGCAAGGCGGTATTGA
>CAZSEW010000072.1:1765-4446 GCA_964606025.1 uncultured Candidatus Planktophila sp. | reverse complement strand
GCATTGAGAAATTCAGAGTAGAAGCTGAGCATATGTTGGGTGACATCCATGCCTAGCTTCTCAATCTCACTGCGCACCTTTTCAGCAGAGTTCATGGGTGCAAGGCCACTGCTTTCCAGTGCAGGTGCTGCAAAACCAAAGGTCATTTGCGAACCCGGAAGATGAGCAACCGGTGATTTCTGCAGATCGGTAAAGTGCAGCAAGAGATCTCGCTGGTTTGAGTGGATTGAATCAAAAGCGCCGGTGAGAATAAGGTTTTCAATAACAGGAGTAGATGCACCTGATCTGCGATAGAAATCGGCGAGATCTATATAGGGCTGACCTAGAACGATGGATGCAATCTCTTTTTCAGATATTCCAGCAACTGTAGAGAGCGCGATACGGATTGCATCGCCGTCAAGGGTGCGCTCGACGCGATAGTCGGCAGATGATTTATTGATATCAAGCGGTGCGATACCAACGCCCATCTGGCGCGCCTCATCGAGCATCAACCGCTTTGGATACATGCCAGGATCGTGAGTTAGTACACCTGCCATAAATGCTGCAGGGTAATGAGTCTTCAACCATGCAGATTGATAAGTAGGAAGTGCGAAAGCTGCAGCATGTGCTTTACAGAAACCAAAGGATGCAAAGGCGCGCAAAACATCCCAGACTTCGGTAACTACCTTTAACTCGTAACCTCGCTCTGTTGCGGCAGGAAAGAACCAATCGCAGACCTCTTGTTGTCCGGCCCTATCCCCCAGCGCACGCCGTTTTTCGTCGGCGGCGGCAAGCGATATGCCAGTCATAATCGAGATAATTGAGATTACTTGTTCGTGAAATACAACAACGCCTTCTGTTTCAGATAAGACGGGCAGTAGATCAGGATGAATAATCTGCGCTGGATTCCAGCCATGTCGTGCATTGAGAAATGGGCGGATCATGTCGCTCTTCACCGGCCCCGGTCTAAAGAGAGAGATATCGATAATCAAATCGCTAAAGGTACGTGGTTGAAGTTTGCCCACAAGTTCGCGCTGTCCGGGGCTTTCGACTTGGAAGATGCCTAAGGTGCGCGTTGATTGAATCAGTGAATATGTATCTGCATCATCAAGCGGAACTGCATCGATATCAATTTCTTTCTGATCTACTCGCGATATCTCGTGTACTGCATGAGCGATTGTCGACTGCATGCGAACGCCCAAGATATCGAGTTTCAGCAAACCGATATCTTCGACATCATCTTTATCAAATTCGACCATTGGAAATCCGCCGGCGTTCAGCTGTATTGGTGCACGGTCGAGGAAAGCTGCATCAGATAAGACCATCGCGCATGGATGCATCGCAAGATGTCGCGGAAGACCATCAAGGCGTGCCGCAAGTGCGATCGTTGCGCGAGTAAGAGGTGCAGATGTATTGAGCCCTTTGAGTTCAGGAAGTGAGTTAAGCGCTGCATCGATATTGCCTGCGCGAATGTGTGGCATTGACTTTGCCAGTAAATCGATCTCCATGGCAGGCATGCCCAGCGCTGCACCTGCATCGCGAATCGCATTACGTGCACGGTAGGTATCGACCATCGCAACAGTTGCACATCGCGAGAGCGCACCCGGCTTGCTCCAATCTTGGGCGCCGTAACGTTTAAAGACCATCTCATAAATCTCAAGGCGCCGTGCAGATTCGACATCGATATCGATATCAGGAAGTGCGCGGCGAAGTGGAGAACAGAAACGTTCCATCAATAAACCGTGCTGCATCGGATCGACGCCTGAGATTCCGAGTAAGTGACAGATCAGCGATCCTGCACCACTGCCACGTGCTGCTACGCGAATGTTGGCAGCTCGCGCCATATCGGTGATATCTGCAACGGTGAGGAAGTAAGACTCGTATCCCAAAGTTGCAACAGTTGCGAGTTCATCATCAAGACGTGCACGCGCCTTAGCGATTGTTGCGCCATCGTTATAGCGCCAATTGATACCTGCTTCAGAACGTGCACGGAGCAAAGTGCGCATCCCAGCAGGAGAATCTGCGCCAACAACATGCGCTTCCGGTAAATGAATTGCACCTAAACCAATATCGCGTTGCGGTGATAAAACTGCGCGTTCTGCCCATTGTCTTGTTGTCTTGAGCAGTGCACGCGCTGTGCGTTCGCCGGCAGCTTGTGCAATCTCTGCAGCAAGTAGCGACATCTCTTGACCATCTTTGAGATAGGCCTCGGCGTTACGACGTTCGACGTTACGTGGATGCAGCGGCACCAATTGGCGAGCGCTATCGAGAACATCGGCAACTGGTCCATCGGCGCGATCTCGCATACGCACTGCATTGGTAATGACTGCATCAATATCGTTATCGCGAGCAAAGATCAGCGAACGCGCAGCATGGGCGGTAGAGCGCGGCCCATTGCCTGCAACGAGGTGTGAGACACATTCAATGGCATGGTCTGCGAATAAGTCGCGGGTACGGTTAAAGATTTCAAGTGCTGCATCAAAGCGGTGCGCTGCAATGGCTTGCGATACAGGTGATTCGGGGCCATGAAGTAGATGCAAGTTCGATGTATAGCTGCTGAATTTTTCCAGGAGTTCGAGAGTCAATACTGGTTTACGGTCATCTACATTCATATGCAGCCCTGTCATGAGACGAACAAGACTGCGCCATCCTCCATCGCTATGTGCCAAGAGCGTTAGGCGCGGCAGAGTGCCTGACGTATC
>CAZSEW010000072.1:0-1665 GCA_964606025.1 uncultured Candidatus Planktophila sp. | reverse complement strand
TATGCAAAGTACAAGAAGCTTCCAGCAGCGAAGTTCGGCGTACTTATCTCAGGCCTCTTCTTCCTACTAGGCGGCGTATACATCGCAGCTGGATTCTGGGTTGACCTCGGCGCGCTTATGCTCGCTGTAACACTCATCCTTGCAGCAATCATCTTCCACAACTTCTGGAAAGAGACAGATGCAACTGCAAAGCAGAACGAGCAGATCGCATTTAACAAGGATCTCTCACTTGCAGGCGCAGCGCTTATCCTCTTTGCACTCGTTGCAACAGGTGCGCTTACAGATTTCGGCCCAAGCGTCGGAACTCTTGCATTCTTTAATCTCTAAAGAATCTATTCGGAAAAGCCCCTCGAGAAATCGGGGGGCTTTTCCATTTCCACCTGAGAAGATAAGGCTATGGAGATCTTCGGCGCCCTCATTGCAGGTTGCGCAATCGGTGCCGTTCTTGGATTTGTCGGTGCAGGTGGAGCGATGCTCTCTGTGCCGATTCTTATCTACGGCTTCGACTTTGATCCCAACCTTGCAACAACTGCAGCTCTTGCAATCGTCTTTCTTGCAGCAACTTCCGGCTTGATTCCGAAAGCTCGTAAAAAGCAGATTCTCTATCGCGATGCCTTCGTTATCTGGGCTATCGGATTAGTGACAAACCTAGGCTTCTCCTCCATTGTTGAAAAGCTGCCAGATGCCTTCATTACAACTGGCTTTGCAGTAATTCTCGTCCTTGCCGGTCTATCGATGCTACGGCCACCGACACTGACGGCTCATAAAAGAATGCCAATATCTGTTCTGATTGTGATGTCACTTGTTATTGGCTCGATCACCGGACTCTTTGGAATAGGCGGTGGCTTCCTTGCTATTCCTGTTCTGGTTCTCTTTTTTGGTACACCTCAAAATATTGCAGCAGGTACAGCGCTGCTGATTATTTCGATTAACTCACTGACGGCCTTTATCGGCCATAACTCTCAGTGGGACGATGTTCAGTGGCATATTCCAATTTTTATCGGCGGATCTGCAATTGTTGCCGCCCAAATCGCTTCACACTTCGCTCACTACACAAATCCAGAGAAGCTACGAAAAGCCTTTGCTTATCTACTCTTTGCTATTTCAGCGTTTACAGTGTTGCAGACCTGGCTTTAATTAATTCTTAAGCTCTCGCACCTTGATGTACTTTGATTGGTGACCGGCAACGAAGAAGAGCAATACAGGGAATGCAAATGCAACTGGGAGTGATGTCGCTTCTGCGATTCCACCCATCAAGGTAGGTCCTGCAAAGTAGGCAGCGATTGCAATTAAACCAATTCGTGCAAGACCCACAGATGGTGCAACTCCTGGAATAGATGCTGCCGCTAAATTAAATGCTGGGAAGAATGGACCAATTCCAATTCCCGCTGCTGCAAATCCAATACAGACAATGACAAGTCCCCAGATCTGGTGAGAATCCGAAAGTGGAATTCCGATAGCAAGGCATGCGCCCCAAATAGAGCCACCAATATATCCGCCGTATTTAACGGTGTTGACATGGCCCCATTTCTCAAATGATTTATCTCCAAGCAAGCGACTGACAATCATCGCCAATGAAAATGTAGTTGCAGCTGCAGCGTTTAGGCCTTTACCAAGTCCCATATGGTCCTGCAGAAGAATTCCACTCCATTCGTATGATCCACC
>CAZSEW010000071.1:0-4479 GCA_964606025.1 uncultured Candidatus Planktophila sp. | reverse complement strand
ACATCAATCGGTGTTTATGGCGTAGTTCTTGCTGGATGGTCATCAGGGTCTACATACCCACTACTTGGTGGACTTCGCTCAAGTGCCCAGGTAATCTCGTATGAAATTGCAATGGGTCTCTCACTTGTTGCTGTCTTTATTTATGCAGGGTCGATGTCGACATCGGTAATCGTTGGTGCCCAGCATGAAAATATCTGGAATGCGGTAGTTCTATTTCCTTCATTTGTAATCTATGTAATCTCAATGGTGGGCGAGACTAACCGCGCTCCATTCGACCTCGCAGAAGCTGAAGGCGAACTCGTTGGTGGATTCCACACTGAATACTCATCACTGAAGTTCGCACTTTTCTTCCTTGCCGAGTATGTAAATATCATCGCTGTTTCAGCTCTTGCCACAACGCTCTTCTTGGGTGGATACCACGCACCTCCAGGACTTGGCTTTACAGAGCAATGGCTAGGCGGATGGTTCACATTTGTTTGGTTCCTTGCAAAGGTTAATTTCTTCTTCTTTATCTTTATGTGGCTTCGCGGAACGCTTCCACGTATGCGTTATGACCAATTTATGAAGTTGGGCTGGAAAGTTCTTATCCCTGTCTCACTTATCTGGATCTTGATTGTGGCAACTCTTCGCGTTCTTCAGCAGGAAGGCGTAAGCCGCATAGTGGTTGTTGCATTTGCAGTCGGAGTAGTTCTGCTCGTTATGGCGATTTCTTCCATTGTAGATCGCGGAAAGCAGAAATCACGCGCTCCACTTCCTGAAGGCGAAGCGCCAGATTTCCCAGTTCCATCACTTCCAAACGCTAGCTCGCTGAGCGTCAGCGCTAAACGAATCTCAGGAGATGAGTAATGACTGACTTCATTGAGAAAAACAACGCTGAGCCGCGTAACAACTCTGATATCGAAAAATCAGGGGTTGATATCAACACTGTTCCATTTGTAGAAGTTGATCAGCCAGGACCTGCATCTCTTGGAAAGCAAGCAAAAGGTTTCTGGGTCACCTTCTCAACGATGTTTAAGAAGAATCAGACAGTTCAATATCCAGATGTGAAGGCGCCAACTGCTCCACGTTTCCACGGACGTCATCAACTCAACCGCCATCCAGATGGCCTTGAGAAGTGCATTGGCTGCGAACTCTGTGCATGGGCATGTCCTGCAGATGCAATCTTTGTTGAAGGTGGAAATAACACTCCAGGTAACCAACTCTCACCTGGTGAACGTCACGGTGCGGTCTACCAAATTAATTACCTGCGTTGCATCTTCTGTGGACTCTGCGTTGAAGCCTGCCCAACTCGTGCGCTCACAATGACAAATGAGTACGAACTTGCTGATGACAAGCGCGAGAAGTTGATCTTCGAAAAAGAAGATCTCCTTGCACCACTTCGTCAGGGAATGCTTGCACCGCCTCATCCAATGTATCCAGGAATGACAGATACAAACTATTACAACGGTGACGTTAAAGAAGCGCATCCAAGTCAATCTACGTCTGGTCAAGGGCAGAACTAATGCTAGAGATTCAAACTCCTGAAGCCGTCATGTTCTGGGTGCTTGCACCTCTTTCAGTCATTGCAGCACTTGGAATGCTCCTCGTAAAGAAAGCTGTGCATTCAGCTCTTCTACTTGCTTGGATCATGGTCACCTTGGCAATCTTCTACATTGCTCAAGATGCAGTCTTCCTGGGAATCGTTCAGATTGTTGTCTACACCGGCGCAGTCATGATGCTCTTCCTCTTTATTCTTATGCTCGTAGGTGTTGATGCATCTGATTCACTTACCGAAACTATTTCTGGTCTTCGCCCAATTGCGATTACAGCAGCTATAG
This sequence comes from uncultured Candidatus Planktophila sp., assembly GCA_964606025.1. GTDB lineage: Bacteria > Actinomycetota > Actinomycetes > Nanopelagicales > Nanopelagicaceae > Planktophila. Next base: position 2,662 of record CAZSEW010000071.1, on the reverse strand, counting down.
GATTTGGCGGAATCTTCGTTTCACTTATTGGTCGCGCAACTCTTGGCCACTCGGCATATGGGCTAAAGGCTGCAAATGCCAATGGAAATGTCGAAGGCCTGGCCTACAAACTCTTCTCTGATTATGTATTCCCATTTGAGGTAATTTCAGCGCTCCTTATTACCGCTGCACTCGGTGCAATGGTCTTGGCTCATCACCAAAGAACAGTTGCTCGTCCAACTCAGCGCGAACAATCAATTGCTCGATTTAGAACTGGCTCTATTGGCGCTGCAGCAGGACTTCCTAGCCCTGGCGTCTTTGCTCGCCACAACGCAGTTGATGTGCCGGCGCTTCTTCCAGATGGAACCCCAGCTCCAACTTCGATCTCAGCAACGCTTAAGGCTCGCGGAGATATGTTGGAATCAAAGACATTTGAACTCGGCGAAGTAGATAACACAGTGGCGGAGGAGAAGTAATGAATCCGTATAACTATCTCTACGTCTCAGCACTTCTCTTCACAATCGGTGCAGTTGGTGTTGTAGTTCGCCGTAACGCAATCGTGGTCTTTATGTGTGTAGAGCTCATGCTCAATGCAGCAAACCTAACTCTCGTAACTTTTGCACGCATTAACGGAACCCTTGAAGGTCAAGTTGTTGCATTCTTTACAATGGTCGTAGCAGCCTGTGAAGTAGTAGTCGGACTTGCAATTATCGTGGCGATTTATCGCTCACGTCGTTCAGCGTCTGTCGATGACGCTAGTTTGTTGAAGCGATAACTATGACAACATCAACGTCTCTTGTTTACTTGATTGCTCTGCCACTTGCAGGTGCAGCAATACTTCTACTTGCAGGCCGCCGCGCAGATAAGTGGGGACACCTACTAGGTACAGCAATGTCTGCTGGCTCATTTGCAGTTGGCCTTTACCAACTATCTCTTATGCTCGGTCGTCCAACGCAAGAGCGCGCAGTAGGACAGAAGCTCTTTACCTGGATTAGCGTCGGGTCATTTAATGTCGATGCCGGGTTGCTGCTAGATCAGCTTTCGATCTGCTTTGTTCTACTTATTACTGGTGTCGGTACTCTGATTCATATCTATTCAATTTCCTATATGTCTCACGACGAAAACCGTCGTCGCTTCTTTGCCTATCTCAACCTCTTTATCGCAGCGATGCTCCTGCTCGTTCTTGGAGATTCGTATCTCAACCTCTATGTAGGTTGGGAGGGTGTTGGTTTAGCTTCCTATCTCTTAATTGGTTTCTGGAATCAGAAGCCGGCATACGCAACTGCCTCAAAGAAGGCGTTTGTTATGAACCGTGTCGGCGATATGGGCCTCTCTTTTGCCATCATGATTGCATTTGCTTCACTCGGCGCTGTCTCATTTAGCGGAGTCGAAGAAGCATCACATCACGCGTCTGAAGCGGCCCTTACCGCCATCGGCATCATGCTTCTAATTGCAGCCGCTGGAAAATCTGCACAATTCCCTCTGCAGGCATGGCTTGGCGATGCGATGGCCGGTCCAACACCGGTATCGGCGCTTATTCACGCAGCAACCATGGTTACAGCTGGCGTCTATCTCATCGTTCGCTCTAACTTCATCTTTGATGCGGCTCCAACAGCACAACTTCTCGTAGTAATTGTCGGAGCAATTACTTTGATGTTTGGTGCACTCGTTGGTACTGCAAAAGATGACATCAAGAAGGCTCTTGCTGCTTCAACGATGTCACAGATCGGCTACATGATTCTTGGTGCAGGCCTCGGACCAGCCGGTTACGCATTTGCAATCATGCACTTGTTAACACACGGTTTCTTTAAGGCAGGAATGTTCTTGGGTGCAGGTTCCGTAATGCACGGAATGAATGATGAAGTAAATATGCGTCGCTACGGAGCATTGCGAAAGTTCATGCCAATTACATTTATTACATTTGGCCTTGGCTACCTTGCAATTATTGGTGTTCCACCATTTGCAGGTTTCTATTCGAAGGATCTCATTATTGAAACTGCATTTAATGCAGGGGGAGTAAAGGGAATTCTGCTTGGTTCAACCGCGCTTCTAGGTGCAGCAATCACAGCCTTCTACATGACTCGCGTTATGGTCCTTACCTTTACATCGCCTAAGCGTTGGGACGATAACCAGCACCCACACGAATCTCCAATTCTTATGTGGCTTCCAATGGCGGTACTTGCAATTGGATCTGTAACAACAGGATTCCTCTTCACAAGGGGCGATGCTCTAGCAAATTGGCTCAACCCGGTATTTGGTGATCACGGTGAACATCATGAAGGAAATCTCCTTGAGCCAATTGTGGTTTCAGGAATGGCTCTAACAGCTGTTCTCATCGGTGTCGGAATCGCTCTTGCGAAGTATCAATTCTCAGAAGTTGATACCGATGCTCCACAGAATGTTTCCATCTTTACACGTATCGCGCGTAAGGATTTGATGCAGGATTCAATTAACGAATCACTATTCATGCGCCCAGGACAGGCGCTAACTCGAGTGCTTGTAAAGACCGATGAATCTGTCGTCGATGGCGCAGTTCGTCTCGTTGGCCGCACTGCAATCGGTGCAGGCTCTGAATTACGAAAGACTCAGACAGGCTTTGCACGTAGCTATGCAGCTTTGATTCTTATTGGTGCGATCGCTCTGATTGCTGGAATTTGGGTGGTCACACAATGAACTCACTAAA
>CAZSEW010000070.1:0-4523 GCA_964606025.1 uncultured Candidatus Planktophila sp. | reverse complement strand
TGTGCCTTGCCTTGAGACTGGAAGATCTTCTCAAAGTATGGCTTGATAGCAGCTGAAACAGCGGCTTGATTTGCAGCCATTGGCGGAATGAATGTCTTCTTAGGATCTACAACTGATGTAAAGCCCTTGATGTCTACTCCAGCAGCCTTGAATGCTTTGAAAGCCTTAGCTGTTGAAGTCTTGATTGCTGGGAATACGACAGCCTTAGAGGCGACGATATCCTGGCAATCAGTTGAACCTGCAAAAAGCACCCACTTGAGTGACTCTGCCTGGTTTGCAGACTTTGAGTTGATTGAGTCTGCTAGACCGTTGAACATTGACTTGTTTCCACCTGCAGCACCTGGCTGAGTTGCGAACTTAATTCCGCCGCTCTTGACCTTAAGTGTGTCTGTGATTTCCCATGAACCCTTGAGAGATGCAACGAGCTTGCCTGCATTCCAAAGAGCTGTTGTTCCAAGTCCACCTGTCTTATTTGGATTCATAATGAATCCTTCCTTAATACCCTTTGCGACCCATGCAAAAACTTCTGCAAGCTTTGGATCGTCGTAGAGGTACTTAGTTCCCCATGGGTTCTTGTTGAGGTACTTGAATCCGTTTGAATTAGCAAGACCTGCCCAGTATGTCTGTCCCCATGCATCGCCTGCATCTGGAGCTGATAGACCGTATGTTGCAACGTTATTTGCATCAAACTTCTTTGAAAGAGCGTTGTTTCCGTTCTTGTCTACTGTAACTGTGCGAAGGAACTTCTCGAAAGTTCCGCCATCTTTTGGATTCCAGCTAAGTGAGTTCACCATTGCTGCTGTGTAACCTGCAGCGCCTGCTGAAGCTGCATCGTATGCAAGAGCGATTGTGTCGAAGTCCTTAGGAAGGCCGTACTGACCGCCATCCTTGCTCCATAGATCATAAAGACCTGGCTGGTAGATCTTTGTATCAACCTTTGCAGCCTTGACGCCTGCAGAGATATCTACGATCTGGCCAGCATTAAGGAATGACTGGTAGTAAGCAAGGTGATCAGTAAATACATCTACTTTGCCATCACCAGTTGAAAGTGATGTCTTGATTGCTGTCCAGTAATCATCCCAGCCAGCCTGTGTAATTTTTACTGTGATACCTGTCTTTGCTTTGAATGCATCAGCACATGCTTGGTAAGCAGGTTGCTGACGATCATCCCAAAGCCAGTAATTGATTGTTGTGTCTGCACTAGCTTGAGTTGCTGCCACCACTGGAGCTACCGTCGCTGTAAAGACTGCAGCTGCTAGAGCTACTGCAACTTTCTTATTCATGCGTCGCATTTTCTTCCTTTCATCCAGCCAACTGGTATTTCCAGGTGACCACCATTTGTCATAAACAATTGGTAATTCCGAACCGAGGGCACGGAAATTCTCTTTTCTATTTGAATCCGCCTAACTGAATCGAGCCGATCATCTTTTTGCCAAAGAGCGCCAGAATGATCACAACAGGAATAACGGTCAGGGTTGTTGCCGCCATTAGGCCTGACCAGTCAGGTGATGTAGATGGTGATTGCGCTAGAAAGATTCGAAGTCCGACAGTAAGAACTCGTTGATTCTCATCATTGGCTACCAGGTACGGCCATAGATATTCATTCCAAGCCGTTACTCCCGTAATCAATGCAAGAGTAAAAATTGGTGGGAGTGACATTGGAAGAACAATCAAGCGCAAGCGCCCGAATACACCAAGTCCATCAATCTCTGCTGCTTCCTCAATCTCTTTAGGAAACGAGATAAAGAACTGACGCATAAAGAAGACAGCAAATGGGGTTCCCAAAACAAATGGGGCGATGGAGCCAATAAATGTATTGAGAAGACCTAGCTTAATAATCAAAATAAAGTTAGGAATCGTTGCAAACATCGCAGGAACTAGAAGGCCCGACATAAGAATGTAGAAAATTGCATTGCGGCCACGGAAGTTAAGTCGAGCTAGCGCATATCCGCCACAGACAGCTGTAAATACGGTTCCGAAGACGATTACAGCTGTGAACTTAATTGAATTCCACAGATAGAGCAGGAAGTTCAGGCTCGCACCTGATCCACCCATTGCTTGTGCTTCTTCCAAAGTTGAGAAACCGAGAATTCTCTTAAAGTTATCGAATGACATTCCATCAGGGAATAAATCCAATTCACTTCCGAAGAGATTCCCATTCGGTGAGAGAGCCGTGCGCAGCATCCAGAAGACAGGAAACAGGGAGATAAAGAGCATTACCCCGAGAAATACCCAAGCACCAAGCTTGCCAATTGACATGCGCTTCTTGCGAGCTTCCAACATTGATTTACTCATGATCCACTCAAATCTGATTCATTGGCACGAGCGATTCTCATCTGAATAAGGGAGAAGATGGCAAGGAATAGAAGGAGCAGAGTTGCCATGGCAGCTCCATAGCCAATCTTGTACTGCTCGAAAACTTGCTCGAAGATGTAGAAGTTAATCGCTCTAGTCGAATTGATTGGACCGCCATCTGTAGCGACCACAATAGTGTCGAAAATTTGGAAGGATCCGATAAATGACACCACCATCACCATCACCAAAACTGGGCGCAAAAGTGGCAATGTGATTCTTGTGAAAAGTTTCCATTCGGAGGCCCCATCCAAAGATGCAGCTTCGTAAAGATTCTTAGGAATCATCTGGATCCCTGCAAAGATTAATAGCGCTGTGTAGCCAACGTATCGCCAGGTGTTTACAAGTGCCACTGACGGCATCGCCATCGTCTCTGAACCAAAGAACAAGAATGGTTCGACTCCAACAAGCTCTGCCGCTTGATTTACAACTCCCACCAATGGATTCAGAATCCAGCGATAGAGCATCGCAGCAGATACTCCTGGGATCAGCCATGGCATCAGTAACGCAATCTTGATCCAGGTAGAAGTTGCCAATCTATCCATTGCAATTGCTAATCCCAGTGCAAGAATTGTTTGTGAACCAATATTGATTACTACATATTGAAGAGTCACTCGGATTGCATTCCAGAAGATTGGATCTTGAAAAGCCTTTACGTAATTGCTGAATCCGACGTTATCGCCAACGGTGGCGATATCGGAGGTATTGGTAAAGCTAAGTGCCACTCCACGAAGGGTTGGATAAATGTAGAAAAGTGCAAAACCAATCATTATTGGCAAGAGAAGAATGAAAGCGTGCATTCCCTGCTTATTGCGGCGGGCACCGGCACTTTTTCGGCTGGTAAAGATGCTCATCTAGGGTTATTCCCAGGAATAAATGACTTGGAACGTTCCAATGAAGAAAGTATCTCTGTCATGTCATCCCCTGCCTTTGAAGTTGGAACGTTCCAACAGCTGTACTGAACATCATAGGGAGACTAGGGTCAAGATGTTTTCCTATCGATTCTGATAACAGTTTGATAACGTGACCCCCATGAAACGCCCGCCTACGCTCAATGACGTCGCTCGGGTAGCGAAGGTTTCACGCTCATTAGTCTCACTCGTCTTCCAAGATTCGCCCAAGGTAAGTGAGGAAAAGCGGGCAGCTGTGCTTAAGGCGGCGGCAAAGATCGGGTACCAACCCAACGAATCCGCTCGCAGGCTAAAGTCTTCGGTCACAAAGACAATTGGTGTGGTCCTGACCGATATCCATAACCCTTACTACGGTGAAATCTTCTACGGTATCGAGAACGCTGGCTCTGAATCCGAGTACAAATTACTTATCGGTAACGCAGGTTTCGAGTCTGATGATTTAAATCAGCGAGCTCGCATCATGGGCGCACGCCAACTTGATACCGTCAAAACAGTCCGAAGCCAGATGGTCGATGGCCTTGTCTGTTCCTCTCTACGCACAAGCCCTGAGGATTTGTTTATCGCAATCGGCAGCACACCGCTGGTACTTATTGGACATACCACCCCAGCCCTTGCAAGAAAATATGATGTTGTAATTACCGATGAGCAAGATGCTGCAAAGCAAATTATCGATCATCTAGTCGATTTCGGGCATAAGAGAATTACACATATCTCCGGTGGAACCGATGTTGGTCCTGCAGAGCGCACAAAGAGATTTCTAGTTGAGATGAAGAGGCAAGGCCTATCAAGTTATGCAGATGTTATTGAGGGTTCGTGGTCGCAGGAAGCCGGTTACAACGGTGCTGAAGAGATTCTGAATCAAAAAGTCTTGCCAACAGCGATTTATGCAGCGAACGATCTCATCGCAATGGGAGTCCTCGCCAAACTTCGCGAACGAAAAATACGCGTTCCTGAAGATATATCGGTTATTGGTTTCGATAATTCCACACTTGCCCACCTCAAGATTGCTGACATAACGTCAGTTAAAGAGCCACTTTTTCAAATGGGTCGCACAGGATTCGAATTGCTTATCGAAAGAATCGATACAAAAGGCAAGGCTTTCGCTCCAAAATTCCTCAAAATCAAGCCTCAATTGGTCGCACGCTCTTCAACGGGTCCTCGTAAGAAAGGCAGCAAGTAAGGTTTTAGTGCAATAAACTCTGCCGTGACGAGGCGGTAGCTCAGTTGGTTAGAGCCCCGAACTCATAATTCGGTCGTCGT
>CAZSEW010000069.1:0-4602 GCA_964606025.1 uncultured Candidatus Planktophila sp. | reverse complement strand
GAGCTGTATGGATCTGGCTCGGTGCTCACCACATTCCATTTCAATTAGCGCTTCCGCCTACCGGAATTGCTGGGTATCTGACCTACCTTCCAATAGGTGCAATCTTTCTTCCGTTTATCGTTATACGAACATCATTCCTACGCGCACTTGATCGCTTGAAGGGTGATTACCACGATCTCAATAGCGTGCGATTAATCTTCTCAAGCATCTATGCAGTACTGGCTACGGCGCTTGCTTTTGCAAGTAGATCTGAATCAATTGCGCCGCAATGGTATTTAGCACCGGTCTTTGCATTCTTAATTGCACTCTTTGCAACTATGACTGTGGGAGTACGAATGGCGCCCTCGCGCACGCTGCGCATAGCGCTGCGACTTCTTGCAATCATTCTTGGAACTTCGCTGATTGCCGTCTCTGTACTTATCTGGCTCAACTTTGAGCAGGTAAAGCTCATCACCATCTCACTTCAGCCGGGAATATTTGGCGGCATTCTGCTTCTCATTCTCAATATTCTCTACCTTCCCAATGCGGCTATTGCACTTGCAGCATATTTCTCAGGCACGGGTTTAGCAGTCGGTGCCGGAACAATAGTTTCTCCATGGTGGCATGAACTAGGACAGATACCTGCTCTGCCGTTACTCGGGATACTTCCAGTCAATCGACAACCACTTGCACTTCTTGGAATCACGTTCTTCATTGCATTGGGTGTGCTCTTGGCATACCTTGCAAGCGGTTTTGAACTCGGTAGTTATATACAAACATTTATCTTTGTCGCAGCAGGATTAACACTCCTTGCATACCTGGCTAGCGGATCGCTAGTTACCGCCGAGATGGGCGCAGTTGGTGTATCTATCTGGAAGTTCTCACTTTCAACAATTGCTGAAATAGGAATTGGTTTCATTGCCGCTTCCTTTATTCTCAATAAATCAGGCGCCAATAAGGTCGCTCAGTGAAGCGAGTTGTGATACTCGCATCCGGTAGCGGCACCCTTGCGCAAGCAATCTTTGATGCCAGAGAGAATGAATTAACTGGTGCAGATATCGTCGCTGTGATTTCAGACAAAGCGGATGCTCAAGTTTTGGATCGAGCACTAGCAGCGTCTGTTGAATCGTTTGTGATTCCGATGTTGCCAGATCGCACTGAATGGGATCGCGAACTCGAGACTCTCATTGCAGCACTCAAGCCAGATCTCGTTGTCAGTGCTGGCTTTATGCGAATCCTGTCTCCCAAGATCGTCGAGAGATTTAAAGTCATCAATAGCCATCCATCGCTTTTGCCACTGTTTCCCGGAGCACATGCGGTGCGCGATGCGTTAGCCGCTGGTGCTGCGCAGACCGGAACAACGGTTCACTGGGTCGATGCCGGACTCGATACTGGCGAAATCATCGCTCAAGAGCGCCTCGACATTCTCGATTCTGATACTGAGGAGTCACTTCATGAACGCATTAAGATTCTGGAACGAGGTCTCATTGTGGCGACCGTTGCTCAAATACTAAGCAATCTGGAGAAGACCAATGGCTGATCGCCCAGCAAATCAACGAAAAGGAATCCGCAGAGCGCTCATCAGCGTCTACGACAAGGATCGATTGCTCGAACTAGGCAAGGTACTTAACGATACTGGTGTTGAGATTCTCTCTACGGGATCAACTGCAAAGAACTTACAGGCTGCTGGAATTCCGGTCATCGAAGTCAGTAGCTACACAGGCTTTCCGGAAATCATGGGTGGACGCGTAAAGACTCTGCATCCAAAGATTCATTCAGGAATTTTGGCCGATCAGAATAACCCAGAGCACCTGGATGCAATTGCACAGTTAGATATTGAACCCTTTGATTTAGTTGTTATTAATCTCTATCCCTTCGCAGCAACTCTGGCGTCAGGTGCTGACTTTGCCGAATGCATTGAACAAATAGATATTGGTGGGCCATCGATGTTACGTGGTGCAGCTAAGAACCATGGTTCAGTTGCCGTTGTCTGTAATGAATCTCAGTACGACGATGTCATCGCATCTATCAAGGCAGGCGGCTTTACTGCAGAAGAGCGTAAGCGCCTCGCAATGGAAGTTTTCCGTACCACCGCTGAATACGATCTCACGATTGCGAGTTGGCTTGGTTCGACAATTAGCCACGATATGGAATCTCTTGATTGGCTTGGACTTATTTGGAAGCGCGAAAACTCTCTTCGCTATGGAGAAAACCCACATCAGAAAGCTGCAATCTATCGAGGTGGACCTTCCGGGATAGTAAATGCGGTGCAGTCCCATGGCAAAGAGATGTCATTTAACAATTACACAGATGCAGATGCCGCTTGGCGTTCTGCGCTAGATCATTCAGAACCATGCGTTGCAATCATTAAACATGCAAACCCTTGTGGCATTGCCGTGGGCACAGATATTGCCGATGCCTATGCCAAGGCGCATCTCTGCGATCCCGTTTCAGCATTTGGTGGTGTGGTTGCTGCAAATCGCAAAGTTACCGTTGCAATGGCAGAGCCACTATCGCAGATTTTCACCGAAGTCATCATTGCTCCAGAATATGAACCAGCGGCCCTGGAAATCTTGATGCGCAAACCATCGATTCGAATTCTTACATGTACGCAGACTCGTATTTCACCTCTCGAGCTTCGCCCGGTATCAGGCGGAGTTTTGGTGCAAGAGACTGATCTAATTAACGCAGAAGGTGATGATCCAAAGAATTGGAAGCAAGTAACAGGTACTGCTGTCTCTGATGCCGTGATGAAGGATCTCGAATTTGCTTGGCGTTCGGTGCGCGCAGTAAAGAGCAATGCAATTCTCTTAGCAAAAGATGGCGCATCTGTTGGCATTGGAATGGGTCAAGTCAATCGCGTTGATTCTGCAAAACTTGCAGTTGACCGCGCCGCTGATCGTGTTGCAGGAAGCGTCGCTGCATCGGATGCATTCTTTCCTTTTGCCGATGGTCTCGAGATTCTGACTGCAGCCGGGGTTGCAGCCATTGTTCAGCCTGGTGGAAGCGTGCGTGATGAGGAAGTTATCGCCGCTGCGCAGAAAGCAGGCGTTGCCATGTTCTTTACAGGAACTCGACATTTCTCTCACGCTTAATCAAGCGATTAAGATAGGGATATGAGCGCGCAGATACTAGATGGAAAAGCACTTGCTGCATCCATCAAGAAAAATCTCGCAAATCGCACCGTAGCGCTTAAAGCCCGCGGTATTACACCAGGTCTTGGAACAGTTCTTGTCGGAGATGATCCAGGTTCACACTCTTATGTCGGTGGCAAACATCGTGACTGCCAAGAAGTCGGAATTAACTCAATTCGTGTAGATCTTCCAGCAAGTGCAACACAAGCCGATGTCTTGGCCGCGATTAAGGATCTCAATGCAGCTAAAGAGTGCACTGGATATATCGTGCAATTGCCTTTACCGAAGGCGATAGATACTCAAGTAATTCTCGAGGCAATCGATCCTGATAAAGATGCTGATGGATTGCACCCCATGAATCTCGGAAGACTTGTTGCCGGATATAACGCTCCACTTCCATGCACACCTCGTGGCATTGTTGAACTCATCAACCACTACAAGATTCCCCTTGCTGGCGCAGAAGTTGTTGTCATTGGTCGTGGATTAACAGTTGGCCGCCCTTTAGGATTATTGCTCACTCGCAAGCAAGAGAATGCAACGGTAACGCTGACACATACCGGTACAAAAGATTTAGCTGCACATACCAAGCGTGCAGATATTGTGGTTGCCGCAATTGGGCAAGCGCACTTCCTTAAGGCCGAAATGATTAAGCCAGGAGCAACAGTTCTCGATGTCGGAATCTCTCGCACCGATGCAGGACTTCTTGGGGATGTCGATCCATCGGTGATGGGTGTTGCATCTTTCGTTGCGCCAATGCCTGGGGGAGTCGGACCAATGACTCGTGCCATGCTCTTGATGAATGTGGTCGATGCATGCGAGAGATAACCGCACTTCAACTTCGCATCGCATACGTTCTTATCGCACTCGGTGTACTCGCTGGAATTCTCAGCTTTGTTCGCACCGGGGCACTTCTAATATCACTCGGAACTGGAGCAATCGCTCTGGCACAGTGGGGCAAACGTAGATTTGAGCGTTATCTCCCGTTGGCGATAGCGGTCGTACTCTTTGGGCTGGCAATTGCTCTGCCTAAGGGGTTGTAGAGTTCTCTCGATATCAAGATAAAACCACTTTGAAGTCAACGAATAAGGGATAGCCATGGCAAAGAAAGTCACCGTTGTAGGTGCAGGTTTCTACGGTTCAACAACAGCTCTTCGACTTGCGGAGTACGACATCTTTGATGAAGTTGTTCTCACAGATATTCTCGAAGGCAAGCCTGAAGGTCTAGCGCTCGATATGAATCAATCGCGCTCTATTGAAGGCTTTGAAACAAAAATTATTGGTGCAACGACAACTCCAGAAGGTGCTGGCTATGAAAAGACAGCTAACTCTGATGTCGTCGTAATCACCGCAGGCCTTCCACGTAAGCCAGGCATGAGCCGCATGGATCTCATCGGAGTAAATGCAGGCATTGTTCGTGGCGTCGCAGAAAATATCGCCAAGCACTCACCAAATGCAGTCATCATCGTGGTCTCAAACCCACTCGATGAGA
>CAZSEW010000068.1:1399-4614 GCA_964606025.1 uncultured Candidatus Planktophila sp. | reverse complement strand
GTGCCGCTGCTCCAAAACTTGTTACAGATGCAATGGTTGCAAAGATGAAGCCAGGCAGCGTTCTAGTCGATGTTGCTATCGATCAAGGCGGTTGCTTTGAAGGTTCGCATGCAACTACTCACGCAGACCCAACCTTTAAGGTTCACGATTCGCTGTATTACTGCGTAGCAAATATGCCTGGTGCAGTTCCTGCGACATCAACAGCTGCACTTTCTAATGCAACGCTGAAGTACTCACTTGCCCTTGCAAATAAGGGTTGGGAGAGAGCTATTGCAGATGATGCTGGTCTAGCTGCTGGACTCAACGTTCACGAAGGAAAGATCATGTACGCAGCTGTTGCTGCCGCACATGGCTAAAGCTCTCCTGAATTTTTAGTGGCGCTGGAAGCCTTTACGGCCCCAGACCTCCCAGAGACCCATCACACTTAAAATCAGTGCGAAGCCGAAGAGAACATCTTCTGCTGGAGCTGAGAAGAAGCGCAGACCCATGATGGCATCTGGGCTGTACATCACGATATTTCTCGATGTCAGCCACCAATTTGTAAGGAATTGGAATGGCAAGATGATTGCATACGATGTCCAGAACGCTGGACGAGTAAGCATAGATGTTCTAAATACAAAGAGATCGACCATCACGGCGATGGCAAATGCGGTAATTGCTATATCTGAATAAATCATTCGCCGAATTCATCCTTGCGCCAGTGAGGTTTAACGGTAGTTACGCCTTCGATAGTAAAGATTGCTGCCATAGGAATAATCATGAAGAACAGATACTCCTCAAGTGGAATATCTAGCGGGCCGTAGATTCCAAGAATTTGCTCGCGGTCGAAGAACCAGTGTCCTTGTGAAATAGCGTAGGCATCCCACGCTAGGAAAAGCAGACTGATAGGGAGGACGCTAATTGCTACTCGCTTGATTCGTCGCAGCACACCCGTCTTCAAATAAATCTCGAGCCAGGCAGAACCACAGAAGGTAAATATGAGCATCGCCATATATGACCACTGTTTCATGCTCGCATTTTTGCATACCTCGAGGCAAAAATTGCTACTGTGTTCTGTGTGATTGATGTGAAATTTAAAGTATTTAGCCGAATTCGCACCCTCTCAAGCGCTGCAGTCGCTGTCGCGATACTGCTCTCAATTCTCTTCTCGCAATGGCTTGGCACTGATTCACTCAATTGGCAGATTGTTCTGGCAACTGTCGCTTTAGCTGTTGGCATTCCACATGGCGCCCTCGATCACTTAGTGACATTGCCTAAGTCGGCGCCAATTCGGATGGCAATCTTCATATTCATTTATGTGGCAATCGCACTCCTGGCAATCTATGCAATTCTCAAGTGGAATGTCTGGGGATTTATTTTCGTGGTGGTCATGAGCGCTACTCACTTTGGAATCGGTGATTCTGCATTTCTCAACGAGCTTGATTCCTTGAAGAACTCGACCGGCTCTCGTATTCCGGCTTGGCTCTATGCACCTGCCGCTGGTTTATTGCCGGTGATGATTCCGCTAGTAAACAGCAGAAGCTCAGAGGCGCTGACCAAGGTAAATGAATCACTTGTCGATTGGCACCAGGGTTACACCACAGAAATTATCTTGGCAGTAGCTGCAATCACAACGCTCTGCCTTCTTGGATTGCTGCAACGAAAGCGTTATCGCGATGCTTTAGATATCGCCCTACTTGCAGCCCTTGCTTCCATCGCCCCACCACTAGTGGCATTCGCTGTTTACTTTGGATGCTGGCATGCACTTCGCCATACGGCTCGCCTGACATCACTACTTCCTAATTCAGAGAGCGCCTATCTTCGTGGCCGTCCTGGTCAAGCATTTGTTGCAGCGGTGATTCCCGGTCTTCCTGCGCTCTTCGGAACAGTTATCTTCATCGCGGTACTTGCAGGATTTTCGCAACAAGATCTCAGCGATAAGTTTTTGTGGCTCACCCTTGTGACAATCTGGGCACTCACAGTTCCTCACATGTTAGTCACAGCAAAGTTAGACCGCGCCGCGCTAAGAAAATAAGGGTCATCGGCTAGGCTCGTGCCATGATCAAGAAGGTACTTCTGCTTGCGATATTTGCAACGACGATAAGCCCTGCACAAGCAGCTCCAATTTATACATTTCCAGTAGCAAACTGTGCGGTCAATTATGCACGTGCACACCATGACTACGCCGCCACAGATATCTTGGCGAAAGCTGGATGTAAGTTTGTAGCGCCAATTAATGGCATCGTCGATGAAGTCAATCGCATTGATACTTGGAGAAGTCCACCTAATCTAGGAATTACTCGCGGTGGTTTATCTGTATCTATCATCGGTGAAGATGGAGTTCGTTATTACGGATCCCATCTGCGCTCTATTCCTGAAAATATTCAACCTGGAGTTGCCGTGATGGCTGGAGATGTTTTGGGTGCGATTGGATCTACCGGTAGCGCACGCGGCACTGCGCCACATCTTCACTTTGGAATTTCATGGCCAACACCACCAGATACATGGTGGGTGCGTCGCGGAGAAGTATTGCCGTGGAAATATTTAGATGCATGGAAGAAAGGTAAAGATCTTTCACCTGCAAAAGCTGTTGCTGCTCGTAAAGCTAAAGTGGGAGAGATTCCTCCCGTTCCAAAAAAGTAGTCACATAGAAAAATTAACTTAGAAATGAAATAAGGCCCGCCGATTTCTCAGGCGGGCCTTACTCGTAAGTGAAATTAGTTAGCGTTCACTGCGTCTGCCTGAGGACCCTTTGGACCCTGGACGACCTCGAATGAAACTGACTGACCCTCTTCAAGGCTCTTGTAACCGTTTCCCTGAATTGCTGAGTAGTGAACGAATACATCTTGTCCGCCACCATCAACTGCAATGAAACCGAAACCCTTTTCAGAGTTGAACCACTTAACTGTACCTGTTGCCATATTTTTTACTATTCCTTCGATATGTTGGGCGTTCGAGAATTCCTCGACCACCAGTCTTCGTCTTGCTACAGCCATACCGAGTAAAGAAGTAAATCTAACAACGGGTACTGATAAAGCGTCCGACTAAGGAAAAGGGTACCTGTTACGCAACGGTATTCCTATTCCTAATTTGAACCATGAGTAAGCCGTTCACGCTCAAATAAGCCTCGTAAATGACCCCATATTCACAAAGTCGGCGGAAAGTTGTATAAATAAGGCACTCACTTACCAAATAGTCGCAATTGTGGATCGGGGAAGGTCGCACAAAGCCACCTT
>CAZSEW010000068.1:0-1389 GCA_964606025.1 uncultured Candidatus Planktophila sp. | reverse complement strand
CTGCAATTTTGGCACTGGTGGGCTGGGGAAGGTCACATCGAGTGATCCCAAAGGCAGGTACTAGTGAGTAAATCTCTTCTTTACGCTGGGCGCATACTTATATATTCAACACCAGCTGCCCTGACTCAGCATATTGAGTGGGCGATCAGCCAAAAGCTTGGTCAGGTAGTTGATCTGACCTGGATCAATCAACCTCTAAATCCATCCAGCCTGGCAATGGAGTTTGAGTATAAACATCAACACCCAGTTGCTGATCAGATTGCTAACGCTCTTAAGGGCTGGCATTACATTAGATTTGAAATAAGCCAATCAAATAAAAGTACTGGCGATATTGTTTTATATCGAGCAACACCTGATTTAGGTTTGCATCAAGCATCCCTTGCCTCAAATGGTGATGTAGTAATAAATGAAAATCAGGTAAATACAATCTTAAAAAACTCTATAACTCATGATCGATTAATAAATAACCTTGAGAATGCACTGGGTAATCAATGGGAGGCAGAGCTTGAGCCTTACCGAATTGCGCTCGCAAGTGGAATGAAAGAAATTGTAAGTAAAAGTGGGTAAGATACTGATATGAACTTTGAAGCCAGTGATCGAATTAAATTTGCCTCAAGTATTTTAGCTGCGGCGATTTTAGCTTCAGGATTAACACTTGGTCTTTATAAGGTCGGCTCAGGGCTTGCAGCAAGATCTGCAAATGCCATTACCGTAACTGGCACCGCATCTGAAAATGCAACTGCAGATAATGCAGTTTGGAGTTTAAATTTAAATGAATCTCAATCAACCCTTGCCTCATCTGTTAAGAAAATTGATGCTTCAGCCGATGCCCTAAAGAAGTATTTGTTAACTGGTGGTGTTAGCGAAAACCAAATTGAGTTAGGTCCAATTAATAGCAATGCGGTAATGGAGTATATAAATGGTAATCAAACTGGCCGAATCCTGGCCTACCAGGCCTATCGCACTGTAACTGTAAGAACAAAAGATGTTGAGTTGGTTGCAAAGCTAAGTAATAACATTGGAACCCTTCTTGCCACAGGGGTTAATGTTGGCAATTACGGACCTTCTTATTACCTTTCAACTTTAGATTCGATGCGCGCTAAGTTATTGGCAGCGGCGATGAAGGATGCACAATCTCGGGCAAAGGCGATTACTGAAGCGGTTGGGGGCGAGGTTGGTAGCTTGCTTTCAGTTACAAGTGGACCTACCCAGGTAACAACTAAGAACTCCTTAGATCGTGCTGCCGGAGGCGTTTATGATGTTTCAACAATTGAAAAGACGGTCAACGTCACACTTTCTGCCAGTTTTAAATCAAAGTAACCACCATTTCTGGTTGGTAAAAGATATTACCTACCAGTAACATCTGATCTATGAAAATTGCCGTTTGCG
>CAZSEW010000067.1:3097-4633 GCA_964606025.1 uncultured Candidatus Planktophila sp. | reverse complement strand
GCTTCTGCAACCATCGCCATCGCGGTAGGTGCAAGGCGCGCTTCTGTGTAACGCATGGCCGCAGGACCGGCATCGAGTGAACCAAAGTTTCCGTGACCATCAATAAGTGGAAGCTGCATCGAAAATGATTGCGCCATACGAACGAGTGCATCGTAAATTGCAGAGTCACCGTGTGGGTGCAACTTACCCATAACTTCACCGACAACACGTGCGCTCTTTACATGGCCGCGCTCTGGGCGAAGACCCATATCTGCCATCTGATGAAGAATGCGGCGATGAACAGGCTTTAGACCATCGCGAGCATCAGGTAATGCGCGTGAGTAAATAACTGAGTATGCGTACTCGAGAAATGATTCAGACATTTCTGAAGAGACATCGATATCGACAATCTTTCCTGGATATTCACCAGGCTTTGGTCCGACGACCTTTGCCGACTTCTTGGGAGCTGCTGTCTTCTTCGTTGCCATGGCGCGTATTCTGCCAAGTGAAGTGGTTAAAGCTCGGTACCTACACGCGGTCTGGCGCCGATGATTGCCACACATTTAGCAGCAATTGCAGTCCCTGCCGATAGAGAGCGATGTAAATCATGAGATTCTGTGAATTCAGAGATAAAGCCTGCGGCGAATGAATCTCCCGCACCAGTCGTATCAACTACATCTGCGTGAACTGCATCCACAGAAATTGACAAGCCACCCCGGATTTTCCCAATCGCACCTTGTGAGCCTCGCTTAATGACAACTGTTGCGCAGCTTTCGAGCAATGCATCGAGTGCTCTCTCTAAATCACTCTCGCCAGTTAAATAAATCGCTTCCTCTTCATTAAGCAGCAGGCAATCAAAGAGTGGAAGCCACGACTTAACTTCTTGAACATCGATCTCTTTCATCGCACCCACGGATGCTGGATCAAAGAAGATGGGAATCTTTGCCGCCCGAATTTTAGAGACCATCTCTTTGATGCCTGGAAGTGATGATGGATCAAGGGGAGAGTAACCAGAGAGATAAACGGCGTTGAAAGAATCTAATTCGGGAAGATCTCCGATATGTAGCCCAGAGTTAGCTCCATTATCTGGAAACATCGTGCGTTCTCCAGTGGGATCAACAAGGACTACAACAACTCCTGATCGCGCACCTTCGATAATTAAATTTTCGTGATGGACGCCGAGTGCATCAAATTCGCTGATGAGGGCAGCTCCAGCTGCATCATCGCCAACATGTCCAACGATTGTCGCCTCTGAATTAGCGCGGGTAAGCCATGAAGCAACATTTCCTGCAGCACCTCCGCCATGTGTAGATATCTCAGAGGCAGTATCACTGCCGTAGTTGATTGCAGAAGGCATGACGGCAATCTTGGTTACAACATCGAGCATTACATCGCCAATGCAGAGAACCTTCGTTGCCATGACTTTGCCCGCTACTTCTGTGAAGCTACAGCGATATCTGCAGCTAATGCAGAGTTAGATTTAATAATCTCGATATTGACCTTGAGCGATTCACCTTCAGATGCGGTGTGGAAATGCTCGAGCAAGAATGGCGTGAC
>CAZSEW010000067.1:0-2997 GCA_964606025.1 uncultured Candidatus Planktophila sp. | reverse complement strand
CTCTTTCCGGTTGCTGCAATGATCGCTAAATCGCGACTTGAAGCCTTTGCGATGTCATCTCGGTTTGCGATAGCAACAAGCTGTTCATCGGTAAGCCCAATGCAAACCTTGCCATCAAGAATTGCAATCGTTGCAGGCGTTGCTCCGTGTGCGCGGACAATATCTTCAACCTCGCGGGCGACATCTAGATTCGATGGGCGAGGAAGGCCATGGCTAATGATTGTTGATTCAAGTGCGACTACCGGCTTACCTGCCGCAAGGGCTGCTGTTACCTCTGGCGATGTTACGAAAGAATTCATAGCGGCAACAATACTCGTGAGACGATAGTGCTGTGCACCTGTCGCAAATCATGCCCTCGATCTTCTCGAGCCTCGGTTTAGCAACAGCGTCAGATTCAATTAATTGTGGTGAAAGTCCCAACGGTCGCGAGCTCTTATTCCTTGTTGATGGCTTTGGCGCAGATGTACTGGGACAGTACGCAAGCTATGCACCCAATCTGCTTTCTCTAGTATCTCGAGGAACAGTGCAGACATCATTTCCATCAACAACAGCGACAAGTCTTGCGACTCTAACAACAGGTGCAATGCCTGGAGCTCACGGAATGTTGGGATACACCGTTCAAGTTCCGCGCAGTGGGGGACGAATACTTAACTCTCTCAAGTGGGATGAACGAGTAGATCCTGCAATTTGGCAACCAGTACCAACTCTCTTTGAACGCGCTATGGCTGCAGGAATTACTACAACTCATATTGCGGCAAAGCGTTATGAGAATTCAGGATTTACTCGCGCAGTCTTTAGAGGCGCCAATTACAAGGGCGCCAATATCGTCTCGGATATGTTGAGTGAAACAGTCACAGCCCTCAGCGCCGCACCATCATTTATCTATCTCTACGTCAATGATCTAGATTCAGCGGGTCACTCAGATGGCGTTGGTTCAGATAAGTGGATAGCAGCCCTCAAGGGCGTCGATTCACTTGTTGGCTCACTCATTGAAAAGGCTCCAAAGGGAACTCGCATCTGGGTTACAGCAGATCACGGAATGATCAATGTTGAAGAGAAGATTGTTATGGGCATTGATAACGAGCTGCTTACAGATATCTCAGTTGTGGCCGGTGAACCTCGGGCTCGTCATCTATACCTTGCCGACAATTCATCATCTGCAGCAGTTGATGAAGTTCTACATCGTTGGCGTGAGGCTCTCGGAGATAAGGTCTTAATGCATTCGCGAGCAACTGCGATTGAATCAGGATTATTTGGAAGCGATGTTTCACTCGATGCAGCAGAGCGAGCAGGAGATGTGATTGCTATTGCTCGCGGTGGAGTAGTTCTACTCGATCCAGAGCGTGCAGATAAAGAGGGCGAGATGGTCGGCCATCATGGTGGAGATTCAGATATCGAAAGTTCTGTGCCGCTACTTAGCCAAACTGTCTAGTTATCTTCTGGGTTTTCCACATCTGAATCAGAAGACTTGTGACCAAACATAATTTCGTCCCATGAAGGAACCTTGGCGCGAGCTGTAATTCCATCTTGAGAATCAGCTGCCGTTGGTGTCTCGCGGATTACCGCAAGACGTGGAGTCTCTGGCTTCTCTTCAACAACTGGTTCAAAAATATCTGCAACTCTAGGTGACTCAAGTTTTGGAGTCTCTAGTCTTGGAGTCTCAATACGTGATGGATGAGTTGGCTCTGAGTGAATGATTCCTGTTGAAACTGGGCGAGCAGGTGCATCTTCGTCGATGAGCCATGCGCCGTTGTCATCTGTCGCACCTAGTGCGCGACGAGATAGATCAAAGTTCCATGTAGCAACGCCGTTGCCATCACGATTTGGGTAGTGCAATTCGATATGCCATGTGCCATCGGCTAGGCGCCATGTATTCCAACTGACCTCATCGGTATCAACACCGCGTGGAGCAAGCTTTGCAAGAACAACATCGCGGAAGGTCATCTCGATGCGATGAACATCCTTACGCATCACAAGTTCACGCGCACGATCAAGGATGTATTCGCGTTCCTGCATGATTGGGCCAGAGAAGCGCTCGACCTTCTCAACTGTGATTTGGCCATCGCGGGCGATTTGTTCGAAGCTATCGCCTGCACGAAGACGACGTTGAATCTCTTTGACAGAGATTGTCTCGACTGCATCGAAAGATGGAACTGAACTTAAACGTGGTTGATTAACTGTTGCGCGAAGAGTGTCGCTAATACGAAGAGTGAATTCGGCGCCGTTGTTATCGACAAGGTTGATGTGGCTTCCATCGTCACTCTTACCTGTTAGGCGAAGCTCAGTCATGGGGTGAGAATAACCGATTGAGCGCGAATTTTGCGAGAGTTCGACCCTCTAGGATGAGCATATGTATCAAGATTTGTTGACCTTGGCCCAGAAAGTTGGCACAGAGGCAGGTGCTCTGCTCATGGACCGTCCTCTGGCCTTTGAGATTGAATCCAAGTCAACGGCAATCGATATCGCAACGCAGATGGATATCAAGGCAGAGAAATTCATCGTCGAATCTCTTTTAGCTGCGCGACCTGATGATGGAATCATCGGAGAAGAAGGCGCATCTATCGAGAGCAAATCTGGAATTACTTGGGTTATCGATCCACTCGATGGCACAGTCAATTACTTCTATGGACTTCCAGGTTGGAATGTCTCAATCGCTGCAAAAGATAGCGAAGGCGTCATTGTCGGAGTTGTTACTGCGCCAACCATAAATTCAACATGGTGGGCAACCCGCGGTGGTGGAGCTTTCTACAACGGGCACTCAATTAAATGCAATGAACCAGTTGAATTAGATCGCGCCTTGATCGCTACAGGCTTTCAATACGATGTTGCTCATCGCGTTACTCAGTTAGAAGATTTCTCAAAGCTCGTTCCTATTGTTCGCGATCTTCGTCGCAACGGTGCTGCAGCTGTCGACCTATGTCATGTTGCAATGGGCGCACTTGATGGTTACTACGAAGCAGGATTGAAAGAATGGGATTGGTCTGCAGGGGGATTGGT
>CAZSEW010000066.1:2205-4717 GCA_964606025.1 uncultured Candidatus Planktophila sp. | reverse complement strand
GGGTTATAACTACGTTTAGTGACTGGTACTTATTCTGGCTTCTTGCCGAGAATGCGGTTTACCTTGGTGCCACACACTGGGCAGATGCCCTGTGCCATGCGACGACCAGAGTCTGAGATCTTTACAGTTCCCTCGAAATCACGCTTCTCTTTGCACTTCACGCAGTAAGCGTCACCCTTGTATGTCTCTACCTCTGTCATTTTTGCCTCCGTTCGACCCATGAGCTTGGCGCCATGCGTACTGGTCAAAACCATACTCTCACCCACGCTCAAAATACCGTTTCCACACGGGGCTTATCTGAGTTTCTTTAGCTCCACAGGCGCAAGGAGCGCCCTCTCGGCAGCCTCGTATCCATCGAGATAGGCGCTGGCGAGCTCGGAATCCTCAAATCTATTGAGAACCTCAGTGAACGCTTCGCCATGGTCAAAGTGCTGAAGATGGATTGCTTCATGGAATAAGACGTAATCCAGGGCGTATTCCGGGGCCAATTTGAGGCGATCTGAGATGCGGATACTGCGATCGACGCTGGTGCAGGAGCCCCAGCGCTCTCTCATAGGGCGCCAGAGCACAGATGCGGGGCGCACTGTGATCTCCGGGGCCAACTCGGTCAGCAATTGGTCGATTCTGGCAGCCAGCTGGGCCTCACCGAGGGTCTTGGACGCCTCCCGGTCGCGAATCTTGGCGATCATCTCGGGGACTATCGCCCGCTCGTCAGCCTTGGAAAGCCGTGCAGGAATAGAGATGACTATTCGTCCACCTTGTCGATATGCCGAAATGCTTTTCTTACGACGAGTGGAGCGGATTACAACAATCTCACCTTCATCGACCCCAGGGAGTGTGAGATTTTCACCCTCACCATCTGCGGGTGAAAAGTCTCGAGTTGTCATTGAGGAAATGTATTGGAAAGTTGCGAAAAATAGAGGTGATAGATGATTTCTTGACAAGAAATTTTTGTTGTGTCTTAGTCATTTACATTTGATTCTGCGTTAAATCTCTCGTACTTTGCGCTTACGAAGTCCTCGGATAACCGTTTGATATCTGCAAGGGGAAGGCAGATATTAAAATGTGCGCCCGGGGACTTCGCTTTTCCTAGAAGCTATTCCCGATCGAATTTTTTGATCGACCTAGAGAAGCCCGCTGAGATCATCAGGAATCTGCGCCGACTTTATGAACTTCTCAGGATCAAGGAGCTCCTCAGCACTTGGCAAGATTCCACTCCAGATCTGATCGCGTGCAGAAATATCTTTAATCTCTCGAGCTTTCTGCCAGAAGGCGCTCGCCTCACGTGCAAGTCGCGGTGAAACTTGAAGTCCAAGAAGTGATTTAAAGAGTTGTTGTGATGGAGCGCTCGTTGCACGTTGACGTCTAAATATTTCTCTCAGTGATGCAAGTGCAGGAAGACGTTCACCTGCGGCAAGTGCTGCAACTTCATCGGCCCAACCATCAACAAGTGCAAGTGCAGTCTCTAACTTTGAAAGAGCTGCTCTCTGTTCTGGAGTTTCTTCAGGTGTGAAAACTCCATTATTGAGTGCGATAGAGAAATTATTTTCCCCTGATTCTGGATTCTGTTGTGCAGGATCAAAGTTAGTCATTAACTCTTCTGCTTGACGTTGAATTGCATCCATATCAATTCGAATTCCGCGGCCGTAATCAACGATTGCACTTCGAATATAAGAAACAATCCATGGGTTATGGGCGAATAAACGCGCTATTGCTGCTTCTCGCAGAGCATGGAAGATATAAATCTCTGTCTTTGGAATCTCTAACTCTTTACTCCACAACTCAATATTTTCAGGAATTAACACTGGTTGTGCTGGCTCTAAAAGCGGAAGGCCCACATCATGTGCACCTGTCGCAGATGTGGAGATTGCGCCAATAGCCTGGCCCAATTGCGTTGCAATCATCGAACCGATAAATGTTCTTAAGAGGCCAGTAATTGCTCCCATAGAGTTATTGAGTTCATCAGAATCGCCAGCTGCTTGATCGAGGAGCCCTGAAATCGCAGAAGAGAGCCCTGTGGCGAGCGGCTCCATAGTGTCGTGCCATCCGGCAACAGTGAGGTCGATCCAATCTAGGCGGCTGATTGCACGTGGGGCAGTTGTTGCATCTGTGGCTGGAAATACTGTCGCCTCATTGAGCCATAAATCTGCAATCTCAAATGCGTTGTCGATAACGGAGACATCTTTAGTTCCGATTGGCTGCGAACCCTGAAGCTGAACAATCTTCTTTGCGGTATCGCGCACAACGTTCTTCGGCAAGGATTCATTGGTGCCACCTGTGAAGGCAGCAAATGGATTTATAAAACCAGCGGGGTTGATCCCCATTTGTTCAAATTGCTTCTGAATCTGTTCCTGCATCTGTCGCATCATCGCTGAGAAATCTTCAGGCTTTTGACCGTCATCGTTTGCATCATCTGGAGTAAATCCAAAAGGTGACATCGAAAAACTCCTTTAGCTCTCATTTACGACGGTATGCGATTGTAACTAACTCGTGTAACCCAGTATCTATAACC
>CAZSEW010000066.1:0-2105 GCA_964606025.1 uncultured Candidatus Planktophila sp. | reverse complement strand
TAACCCAGTATCTATAACCATGCGAGTGGGCACTTTCTTCCCGGAAAGGGTAGGCTCTTTTTATGCCTTTGCTTTTGAGCCCCTCCATGGAAGTAACTGCAGCCTATGCCGCAGGTAGCAGCGCCTTTGCCGCCCTGATTTGGTGGGTAGTTCCAGTTGCAGGGCTTCTGGGTGGAATTGGGTATGTTGTTTGGGTTTCAAAATTTAAGGGAAAGTTTGAATCAGAGACCTCTCGTTCTGTTGGCCAGTTCCAACGCTTTCAAGAATCATTCCGAGAAGAGCAGAAGGATCAGCCCAACAATTCAGATAACCCAGATAATCGGGCTTAGAAGTAATAGCAATGCCCGTTCGCTTCAACCATACGCCGCGATTAGTAAAACTCCTACTTACTCTTGTTCTCACACTTCCTCTCGTACTTCCCGTTAACTTCGTTCTAATCAATCCCGGCGAAGGAAACCCGCTCTTTCCTAAATTACTCAATATCCAATCAACTTCTACATCACCTGTAACTACATATCCTGTTGATGGACAGATGTATCTACTTTCAATCTGGGTAACTAATCCCGAAACAGAGATTCTCGGTTACCGCGTTCTGCACTGCTGGGCTTTGAAGGATTGCGTAGTTGTTCCTCGTTCAGTTGTGTATCAGCGAGAGACAGATGATAAAACTGAGATTGCGACTGGGAAGAAGGAGATGGCTAAATCTCAAAGCACTGCGCTTCTTGCAGCGAAGCAGCTCATTGCAAAGTATCACTCAGATATTGATCTCAGTCAGATGACAGATGCATCGATAAAACTTTCACTTAAGAACACTGGCGGCCCAAGTGGTGGATTGATCTTCGCTCTTGGACTTACAGACCTTCTCACCCCTGAAAACATTCTGCGCGGCCGCAAGGTTGCAGCTACCGGAACTATTTCGGCGCAGGGCAAGGTGGGTCCAATCGGAGGCGTGGAAGAGAAGATCACAGCGGCCCGAAAGACTGGAACAGAGATCATCTTCATATCCCGAGAAAATTGTGATGAAGTTCCCGAGAAGGTAGAGGGGGTTCGAGTGATTGCCGTCTCAACCCTCGAAGAGGCATATAAAGTCCTTATAAATTCACAGGATTCAAATTTTCAAGGTGTGAAGGGGTGCACTAATCTAGATTCATGAATAGAAATCGTAGCCCGCTTGTAATTACTGCAGGAATTTTGTTTGCACTCGGTGCCCTTATCGTCTACTTCAGCGGTTTCTATATCGATTGGCTCTGGTTCAACTCAGTCGACTTCACATCTGTGTGGACCACGGTTCTCACAACAAAGATTCAACTCTTCTTGCTCGTCGGCTTACTTACCTCATTAGTTATCTCGCTCAATATCTATATCGCGTACAAGCGCCGCCCTCTCTATGTTCCAACAAGTATTGAGATTAATGGCGTTGAAAGACTCCGCGGTCAGATCGAACCAATCCGCATGTGGGTCTTCATCGGTATTGCTGCAGTCCTCGCATACTTTGCTGGTTCATCAGGAATGGCTTTCTGGCGCGACTGGCTTCTCTTCACAAATTCAACAACTTTCGGCGTTAAGGATCCACAGTTCGGACTCGATGTCTCCTTCTTCGTCTTTAAGCTACCGATGTACCAAGCAATTATTGGTTGGGGAATTTCAACGCTGATACTTGCAGCAATTGCTAGCGCCTTTGTTCACTACATGTACGGTGGAATTCGTACCAATGTCCAGAGTGATCGCACCACTGTTGCGGCGCGAGTTCAGATTTCTATCCTCTTAGGTCTTATCGTTCTGATCAAGGCTGTTGCTTATTGGTTTGATCGCTATGCGCTTTCGCTCAAGGAGAGCAGCCTGATCACTGGTCTGAAGTACACAGATGTGAATGCGCTGCTTCCTGCCAAGGCAATTCTCTCTGCCATTGCAGTTGTCTGCGCACTGCTCTTCTTTGCCAATATCGTTCGTCGCTCATGGCTTTTGCCAGCGGCTGGAACAGCGCTCTTGGTGATTTCATCGGTGCTTATCGCAGGAGTTTATCCAGCTGCTATTCAGCAGTTCCAGGTAAAGCCATCAGAATCCTCTAAGGAAGCGCCATTTATTCAGCGCAATATCGACGCTAC
>CAZSEW010000065.1:0-4733 GCA_964606025.1 uncultured Candidatus Planktophila sp. | reverse complement strand
CCTATATTCAGATGGCTGAAGAACTTGTTGCATATGTCAAAGAACAGAACTTCACTCATGTTGAGTTCTTGCCAATTACTGAGCACCCATATTCGCCTTCGTGGGGATATCAAGTAACTTCATTCTTCGCGCCAACCTCACGATTCGGTTCACCTGATGAATTTAGATATCTTGTTGATGCTCTGCACCAAGCGGGAATCGGAGTCATTCTCGATTGGGTTCCAGCTCATTTCCCTAAAGATGAATGGGCGCTGGCCAAGTTTGATGGCACGGCACTATACGAACATGCTGATCCACGTTTAGGTGAACACCCTGATTGGGGAACCCTGATCTTTAACTTTGGTCGCAATGAAGTACGTAACTTCCTTGTAGCTAGCGCACTGTATTGGTTAGAAGAGTTCCATATTGATGGACTACGTGTAGATGCAGTTGCTTCGATGCTCTATCTGGATTACTCACGCAAAGATGGCGAATGGTTGCCAAATAAGTTTGGTGGACGCGAAAACTTAGAGGCTGTGCAGCTTCTACAAGAGGCGACATCTACTGCTTACAAGCATCACGAAGGCATAATGATGATTGCTGAAGAATCAACTGCCTGGGGTGGAGTAACGAAAGATACTTCGACCGGCGGGCTCGGCTTTGGATTTAAGTGGAATATGGGTTGGATGCACGACACTCTTGAGTATCTGCAACATGAACCAGTGCATCGCGTTTATCACCACAATGAAATTACCTTCTCAATTCTCTACGCATGGTCTGAGAATTTCATGCTTCCACTTTCACACGATGAAGTAGTTCACGGCAAAGGTTCTCTTGTGAACAAATTCCCAGGAGATCGCTGGCAAAAGCTTGCGACTCTTCGCGCACTGTACGGATTTATGTGGGCACATCCCGGAAAGAAACTTCTCTTTATGGGGCAAGAGTGGGCACAGAATGATGAATGGAGCCAAGAAGCTGGACTTCAGTGGTATCTAACAGAGTTTGATGAACATAAAGGCGTGCAGAAGGTAGTTGCAGATATCAATGGTGCTTACAAAGCTCTTCCATCTTTGTGGGAGAAAGATACTTCTCCTGATGGATTTGGTTGGATCATTGGCGATGACGGTGCTGGAAATACTCTCGCATTTACACGTTGGTCAGATAAGGGAATTCCTGTTGTTTGCATCTCTAACTTCTCACCAGTTCCACATGAGCAATACCGCTTAAGATTGCCGGTATCCGGTGTGTGGCGTGAAGTTCTCAATACCGATGACCTTAAATATGGTGGTAGCGGAGTTGTAAATCATTCATTTGCTGTTGACGTTGATACAGATCTCTACATCACTCTTCGCGTTCCACCACTTGCAACAATCTGGTTAGAGCGCGTTTAGTTAGAGGCTTTTGAACCTTCCTTTAGACACTTCACAAAGAATACTGTTGCCAGAATCATGGCAGTTGGAATCATCATTGCAAGTGCGATTGAACCGGTAAATTGAATAGTCCATGCAACTAAAAATTTAATTCCAAAGGTAAGAACGTTATTTACGACGCCGAATTGACCGACAACGACTGCACTCGGCAGTGATGATCTGCGAATCGCGGCAGCAAAGAAGGCTGGGCCAACAAATGAGGATCCAAGCCCGGCAATCGCGAAACCTAGAATAAAGAGCCCATAGGACCACCACTTCAACTCTGCCGGGAGGTGGGTGGCGACGATGATTGAGATTCCGAAACCAGCTCCAGCAAAGAGAACCGCTCGCTTTACCCACACATCGATTGGAGCACTCTTCAGTAATCTATCAATTACCAGACGTCCCACAATCATCGCTGCTGTGAAAACAATGAACGGGGTTGCGCTCAAACTCCCCGAAACATCTAGGCGCTCCTTGGTGAAGATTGTTCCCCAGTCCGCGAGTGCAAACTCGAGGTAGATCGCTGCAGCCATTCCAAGGCTTACTGGCCAATCAATTTTAAATCCGGTGAAGATTTCTTTTACCGTGTAATCATGTTCGGTATCTTCATTCGGAGTGAGTAGGTCATCCTTTAAGCTGTAAATAATTGAAATCATTGTTACAGCAAGGACGACTGAAAGAATATTGATATGAAGCGCCAGACCAACGCGACCCACAAGAAGTCCCGAGAGGATTGCTGTACTCAGCGAACCAACGCTCCAATACCCAGCAGATGTGGTGACTAGATTGATTTTGCTTCTCTCTAGAAAGTGGAATGAATGCGAATTCAGTGAAACGTGAACGGCCGTTATTCCAAACCCAAAGGTGATATTAAGAATAAGAAAAATCAAACTTGAATGAACATGTACAAGCAAGGTCAGAGATGAGAAGAGAATCAAGATTGAAGTAACCGTTACGCGAAGGGCGCCATATTTGTGAATGATGTGGCCCACTGTAAGTAAGCCAAAGAATGCTCCGATCGAACCGGTGCTCATCAATGAGCCAAAGGCGCCATTTTCAAGACCGAGATTCGCCTTAACTTCAGGAAACCGTGGAATCCAAGCCATGATTCCGAATCCAAAACAGAGAAAAAGAATGTGGATTAACTTCTTCTCACGAGCCTGAAGGCGTTCATTTTCCATCAGAAGAGCGCGTTCGCGAGTGCCGCCCTGGCCTTGATAACGCGAGGATCAGCGGGATCTACGAGTCCAAAAAGTTCTAGAAGTCGGTCCTTAACTAACTTCTGTTCGGTTCCTTCCAAGATAACAACTAAGTGCAATAAGCGATCAAATGCTGGTTCTAGATATCCGCTCATGACTTCGACATCAGCACACTGCATCTGAACGACGATATCTTCAGGATTTCGAACAGCATCTTCCATAATCTTCTGACCATCTATGCCTTCAGTGCGAATCAATAGTTGCACTTGGGCAAGGCCTAACTTTGCAAAGTTATCATTTGGCTTGCGCGCCAGTAACTTCTTGTAAGCAGCTTCGGCAGTTGCGTAATCGCCTTCTTCGAGAGCTGCTAGCGCTTCATCTTCTTCGGGTTCGGTTGGCTCTAGTGGTTCTTCGCCGATACCTTGTTGCGCCGCCAGTGTAAGAATCTTTGTAATTACTTCACGCAATTGTGCTTCACCGAGGGCTTGCTCCAAGAAAGGAATCGCTTGTCCGCCGATAAAGACAACGCCATAAGGAATGCTTCGCGCTTGCAGTGCCTGCGCAACGGGGCCTTGGGTATCGATATCCACTCGAGCTAAAACCCACTTGCCTCCATCGGCTGCCTCTAAATTGCCAAGTGCGCGAAGAGTTGAAACTGATTCAACGGATCGAGCAGACCAGCAGAGAATTACAACCGGTTTCGAATTTGAAAGTGGAAGAACTTCTGGTTGAAGATTCTGCGCAGTTACCTCTAAGCCTGGCATTGGAGTTGAAGTGTCTGCAGGAGGCTTACCTAAAGAGCTTAAATCAACTGCTTGAGAAAAGTTTGGTGGAAGGCTCACTGCTGCATCATGCCATCTACACGCACATCAACGCCAGAATCGCGTCGATACGGCAGGACTTCACTCACATAAGACTTTGCAGCAAATTCAAGACCCACATCATGTCCTGCCTTCTCACTTAAATACCAACGATGTTCGAGCGCTTCATGGAAGAACTGCGCTAACTCAATTCTGCCTTCCAGTTCTGGTGGAATAAGCGAGACAGTTGGTACGAATACTTCATTGAGCCAGCGACGTGCGGAATCAGCAATAGGTGGCTTTGGTGACTTCTCGCGACCTCTAAAGCGATCAAAGGATGCCAGCAGACGTTTGGCTTGAAGTTCTTCTGTTTCAAGACCCATTAACTCGCGCAGACGATTCTTGTGATATCCCGCCGCAACCAATTTAGGTTGGAAGACCAACTTGCCAGAATTTTCTCCCTCTTCCATCGAGACAGATACTTCTTCAACAGCAAAACCGAGATCGTGTAACTGCCGCATTGCGCGTTCAACTGCATGACGATCATTAGGATCCAACATCTGACGATCTTTGAGTGCAGACCACAAGCGGTGATAGCGCTTGATAAGTGCACTACTTGCACGGATTGGATCCATGCCAGGATAGAGAACACCAGAGAGCTGCAAATCTTCTAATTCGGCGGCAACGTTAAAGTGTGCAATCTCTAAATCATGTTCGCGTTGCCCGGCTGTGAGGGTCTTTTGAAATTCTCCTGTTTCAGCATCTACTAAATACGCTGCATAGCCTTCAGCATCACGACGAAAGAGTGTGTTGGAAAGGGAGCAATCGCCCCACCAGAATCCCAATAAGTGAAGGCGTACCAGCAGAAGTGCTAGAGCGTTGGCCATCATTGTTACGTCTTCAGCCGTAACATTCTTATCGCTCAGTACAACGCGATAAGGCAATGAGTAAGGCAGGAAGCGCGTTACCAGCGCACATGGCAGCTCTTCACCATTCTCATCTGTGCGACCTTCAATAACAGCGATTGATTGAACGCTCGGTGAATCAAGTTGCTTTAGCTCACGCAGAATTTTGTACTCGCGATTTGCGAACTCTGAGACAGTCTCTTTAACTGCATACACTTCAGAATCTGGGTCATCAGTGGATCGGACAAGACGCACGATGTGGCGTGAAATACCGCGCTTCTCGGCGAGCATTGGATCCTCAGGCCACTCTTCTAAGGGCAGACTCCAGGGTAGGCCAGTAACCGCGGCAATTTCTTCACCGAGTCCTGTAATCCGTAGCGCCATGGGGGTTATTCTCTCTTACGCTTTACAATAAAGCATGGCTATTTCAGAGCGTAT
>CAZSEW010000064.1:0-4735 GCA_964606025.1 uncultured Candidatus Planktophila sp. | reverse complement strand
GCAGGAAGGTGATGAAGGCGGCGAGCAGAGCTGGGTTGCTCAGGATCTTAAGCAATAGGGCAATCAGGGCTGTAATTGTCATGGTTCTCCTTTCACATAGTTGGAAATAGGTGCGAATGATTGGCTCTTTTGCAATCTGCATGTGAAAGCGAGATGAGTGCTGTTGATAAATCGCCGGTAGAAAAAACCGTTGATGGACAGTAACCTCGCATACGTGGGCGATAAGAATGACTCCATTGAAAATCTCTCGAGCGAGAGCAGAACTTTTCCGCCAAGTTCAGAATTCGCAGCTCAGGCAAATGCAGATGCCACTTTGTACGCACATGCCGATAAAGATCGTTTAGCTTTCTGGGAAGAACAAGCTAGCGCGCTGCAATGGGAGAAGATGTGGGATAAGACCCTTCAATGGGAAGCGCCATTTGCTCAGTGGTTTATTGGCGGAAAGATCAATGCAACCGTCAACGCACTCGATCGCCATATTGCAGAAGGCAATGGAGATCGAATCGCTTTCCACTTTGAAGGTGAACCCGGCGATACGAGAAATATCTCTTACGCGCAGCTACTTGCTGAGGTAAGTAAGGCTGCAAATGCACTTACTGAAATCGGCATTAAATCTGAGGACCGCGTTGCTATTTATATGCCGTTGATTCCTGAAGCAATCGTTGCGATGCTCGCTTGTGCGCGTATCGGTGCAATTCACTCTGTTGTCTTTGGTGGCTTCTCTGCCGAAGCACTTCTATCGCGAATTCAAGATGCTGATGCAACTCTTGTTATCACTGCAGATGGTGGATTTAGAAAAGGCGCTGCATTTGCTCTTAAGACAGCTGTCGATGATGCACTTAAGGGTGAGACAAACGTTTCTAAGGTTCTTGTCGTCAAGCGCACAGGACAAGAGACAGCTTGGGTTGAAGGTCGCGATATCTGGTGGCATGACCTGGTTGATCGCCAGAGCTCGACTCATGCACCTGAATATTTCGATAGTGAGCACCCACTCTTTATCTTGTACACATCGGGAACAACTGCCAAGCCAAAGGGAATCTTTCACACCACAGGAGGTTATTTAACGCATGTTTCATACACCCATAAAGTCATTTTCGATATTAAGCCGAAGACAGATATCTACTGGTGTACCGCCGATGTTGGTTGGATTACCGGCCACTCGTACATGGTTTATGGACCGCTGATTAACGGCGCAACGCAAGTAATTTATGAAGGAACTCCTGATACCCCGCATAAGGGGCGCATGTTCGAGATTATCGAAAAATACGGCGTAACTATTTTGTATACAGCTCCTACTTTGATTCGAACATGGATGAAGTGGGGAGATGAATTTCCAAATAAGTTCAATCTCTCATCGCTTCGTTTGCTTGGTTCTGTCGGCGAACCAATTAATCCTGAAGCGTGGATCTGGTATCGCGATGTAATTGGTAGCGGTAAATGCCCAATCGTTGATACCTGGTGGCAGACTGAAACTGGTGGAATCATGATTTCTCCACTGCCAGGCGTGACTGCAACTAAACCTGGTTCTGCGATGCGCCCAATTCCGGGAATCTCTGCAAAAGTTGTTGATGACAACGGTGTGCCAGTACCTAATGGCCATGGCGGATATTTGATTCTTGATCAACCATGGCCCGGGATGTTGCGCGGCGTTTGGGGGGAAGCTGAACGATATAAAGAGACTTACTGGTCGCGCTTTGATGGAATTTACTTTGCAGGAGATGGTGCAAAGCTTGATGACGACGGCGCAATCTGGTTACTTGGTCGCGTTGATGATGTCATGAACGTTTCAGGACACCGAATCTCTACAACTGAAGTTGAATCTGCACTCGTTTCTCATGAAGCAGTTGCAGAGGCTGCGGTAGTCGGTGCTGCAGATGCACTGACAGGCCAAGGAATTGTTGCCTTCGTGATTCTTCGTGGTGGAGTCGAGCATGCAGAAGGTGAAGCGCTCATTAAAGAGCTGCGCAACCACGTTGCGAAAGAGATCGGCGCTATCGCAAAGCCGCGCCAGATAATGGTCGTCAACGAGCTTCCAAAGACTCGAAGCGGCAAGATTATGCGCAGATTGTTAAAGGATGTTGCTGAAAATCGCACAGTTGGTGATGCAACAACTCTTGCAGATCCAAATGTGATGAAGCTGATTTCAGAAGGTTTAAAGAGCTCTAAAGACGAGGATTAGCGAGAGCTTTCTCGATTGATTTGCGCAGCTCGCTGATCACATCAGGTGCGTGGTTGCTCATCTGCAGATAGAACTTACTTTCAGAGACCGCATTCTGTCCTGCCGACCAAGGTGCCCAGAGCAGAATTGTTCCAATGATATAGAAGAGAACAAGATACTTTCCCACCTCAAGAAGTGAACCGAGAATTGAATCCACTAAACGTAGTGGACCGCGAATAATTGTTAGCTTGAGTGCCTTTGCAACTTGTGAACCAATCCATGCTGCTGCGTATGCGCCAGCAATAATCGCAACAATTAACCAGCCCGATTGGTCGTACTCGACGACTAAGTACATTGCGCCAACACCGCCGGCGATAAAGAAGATAGAGCGGAGAATTGTCGTTAAGAGACCATTCTTAAATCCGGTGTAAAGCGCTCCCACAGAAATCAATCCAAGTACTAGATCAAAAATCATTTCACTCCAAGGTATTTGATTGTGGCTAGTTCTAGCTCTTCCGTTGATTGGAAGGCTCCATATCGCGTATAGACAACTTTGCCAGATTTATTGATAAATGAAGTTACCGGCACACCAGGACCGAATTTCTCCTGAGTCGAACCAGTTGCATCATAAAGAATTGGCCAGGTTATGCCTCTTGTATTCACAAACTTTTTAACCGCTTCCTGGCTCTTCTCTTCTACTGCAATTCCAATAACATCGACTTTATCTCCGTATTTTGCAAGAAGATGGCCGAAGTGTGGAAGTTCTTGTCGGCAAGGTGCACACCACGTGCCCCAGATATTCACAATTGCGGGACCGCGGATTGAATCCACGGAGATTGGATCCCCACCGCCTAGACATTCGAGCGCTTCATCAGTTGAAGAGACTGTCTCGATGCTTTCACAATCAATAACCTTTCCCTTCACGGGGATTGGTTCTGTTAAAGAATACCCAGTTAAGAGGAGAGCTACCGAGATAAGGGCGATAAATCTCTTCATCGGAAATCCTTATCCGTCTTCACAAGTAACTTCGCCTTCTCTTTATCCATCTCACCAATTCCAACCGATGGGCAGATCTTTGCCACAGGGCATGCGCCACATGCAGGTTTACGCGAATGACAAATTCTGCGACCATGCCAAATCATGCGCTGAGAAAGATTGGTCCACTCCTTCTGCGGAATTAAATCGCCAACTTCAAATTCAACCTTCACTGGATCGTTCGAAGTTGTCCATCCGAAGCGACGAGACAAACGTCCGAAGTGTGTATCGACGGTGATTCCAGGAATACCGAATGCATGTCCAAGAACAACATTTGCAGTCTTTCTTCCAACGCCTGGCAAGGTAATTAACTCTTCAAGTGTTGATGGAACTTCCCCACCAAAATCTTCGACTAACTTCGTTCCAAGACCTTTGAGGTGTCGCGCCTTTGCGTGATAAAACCCTGCAGAAAAAATGTACTCTTCGATTTCAGCAAGAGGCGCTTTCGCATAATCTTTCGCTTTTTTATATTTCTTAAAGAGTGCTGGGGTCAAGGCGTTAATTCGTTTATCAGTGCATCGCGCCGAGAGAACAACGGCCACTGTAAGTTCTAAAGGATTCCTAAAATATAATTCGCATCTGACCTCGGGGTAAGTCTTGGTCAGAATTCGGTAGATAGCCCGCGCATCTTTTCGGGTTTCCCTATCGGCGGCCATGCGAGTAAACTACCAACGTGCCTCAAGAAGATGAAGTCGTAAGACGAGCCCCACTTTTTACCGCCCTCGATGACGCCCAAGCGGCCTCTCTTCGCGCATCAATGGACTCGGTGAAGATCAGCAAGGGTGGAATCCTCTTTAAAGAAGGCGATGAAGGCGAGCATGTCTACGTCATTCTCGAAGGAAAGCTCAAGCTTGGAACTTCAAGTGGCGACGGTCGCGAAAATCTTCTCTCAATCCTCGGACCCGGCGAAATGTTCGGGGAACTTTCACTCTTCGATCCAGGCCCACGCACTTCAACAGCAACGGCTGTCACAGATGCAAAGCTTCTTTCACTTAGCCACGAGAAGTTAATTCCATGGCTTAAGGGAAATCCTGAAGTTTCACTTCACCTTCTTGCTCGCCTTGCGCAGCGTCTTCGCCGCACAAATGAAGCTGTTGGCGATCTTGTCTTCTCTGATGTACCAGGCCGCGTTGCTAAGGCTCTAATCGATCTTGGAGATCGCTTCGGCAAGAAGACTGATGAAGGTCTCTTTGTTCACCACGATCTAACGCAAGAAGAACTCGCCCAACTTGTTGGCGCATCTCGCGAGACCGTAAATAAGGCGCTTGCCGACTTTGCTGGTCGCGGCTGGCTAAAGCTCGATGGTCGCGCTGTTTTGATTACAGATGTAGATCGCCTCGAAAAAAGAGGGAAATGACGGGGCGCAACTTCTTCATAAAGTTGTGAGAGGTTCCGCCTTAAGTTTCTACTTCAGTTATAAGTGTTACCCGACTTCAACAGTTAACTC
The DNA here is from genome assembly GCA_964606025.1 of uncultured Candidatus Planktophila sp. Lineage (GTDB taxonomy): Bacteria > Actinomycetota > Actinomycetes > Nanopelagicales > Nanopelagicaceae > Planktophila. Next base: position 95 of record CAZSEW010000064.1, on the reverse strand, counting down.
GACCTCGACAGGTGAGTTAAGAGGAAGTTCAGCAACACCTAGCGCACTTCGCGCAGCAACTCCTGCATCGCCCCAGATATGCATAAAGAGCTCTG
>CAZSEW010000063.1:0-4776 GCA_964606025.1 uncultured Candidatus Planktophila sp. | reverse complement strand
ACCTGTACGGTTGAATACGAACCGTGAGTAAGCAATCTGCAGCCCAACTTCGCCTCGTACGAAGCGCAGATAACGCTGCGGTTTTTACACTCTCAGAGGAACAAGAAGCCGCTCGGTCTCATCGCGGTACTCCACTGATGATTACTGGCAGAACCGGAACGGGAAAGACCCGAGCGCTGATTGAAGCAGCAGTATCACGCATCAAAGATGGTCAGAGCCCAGATTCCATTCTCTTACTTACCTATGGTCGAGATCGTGCATCAGAACTTCGCGATGCAATTGTTGTTGCAGCTAACGAAAGTGCACATGAACCACTAGCTCGCACCTTTCACGCACTTGCATATTCGATTCTCAAAATGCGCACCGGTGATCAATATCGCGATTTAGTCCTGATGTCTGGTTCTGAACAAGAGACATTGATAGCTGATTTACTCCAAGGTGATATTGAATCTGGATATCGAAGTTGGCATAAGGATTTACAGAAGAGCCCCGAAAGCTTAGGTGAACCACTTACAACTCAAGGTTTTGTTCGTGAACTTCGAGATCTCATTATGCGCGCCAATGAACGCGGATTAACTCCAGCCGATCTTGCGATGCGTGGTCATCAGCTCGGTGAAAAGTATTGGCAGGGTGCTGCAGATTTTTGGAATCGATATCTTGAAGGATTAGTACTTCAAGAGAGCTCAGCCGGCGATGCCAAGATGCGCATCGATCCATCTGAAATCATCAACCTGGCAAAACGTTACTTAATGAATAACCCTGAACTTCTTGCAGAACTTAGGGCACGATTTACAACAATTATCGTCGATGAATTCCAAGAGAGTGACCCTTCGCAACGTGCACTTCTCGATCTCCTTGCAGGGCAAGATCTCATCATCGTTGCAGATACCCAAAGCGCCGTAGGTCGCTTTAGAGGTGCAGACCCCGAAGGCGTTGGCGCTGTTCTTGATAAATACACCGCAGCCGGTGCAAGAAGTATTGAGTTCACTACAAACTTCCGTGGATTCCCTGAAAAATCAACAGCGCGTTTGCTCTCTGAATCTGAAGAAGCGCACTTCATCGCTCATCAATTTAAAAGAGCTCACCTCATGCAAGGTATCCCTTATTCACAGATGGCTGTCATTGTCAGATCTCATGGACAGTGTGCATCAGCTATTAGACGCGCCTTTGCCCAGGTTTCCATCCCTGTCGCAGGCGATATTGAAGCGCTGGCAAATAACGCTGCAATCGCACCATTTCTACTTCTTGCCCGAGTAGCAACGGGAGCCGCCCCACTGAACCTCGAGAACGCTGAAAAGTTACTGACTAGCGAATTCGGGGGAGCAACATCGGTCTCACTTCGCCGTACGCGTGCTGCTTTACTTGCTGCGCGCGATGAAGCAAGTGATAAGCGATCTGGAACGCAATTGATTATCGATGCAATAAAGACAGGCGATATTGCAATTGAGGATTCAGCAGAGCTAATGCGGGTGCACAACTTGTTATCTGCTGCGCAGAAATCCATTTCCAAGAAGAGTGCAACAATTCATGATCTTCTGTGGGCAATCTGGAATAACGCAGTAACGAGTGATAACGAGAAACTCAGCGATGCGTGGCGTGCAGCAGCCCTTCGTGGTGGTTCGCGCGGAGCTGCAGCAGACCGTGATCTCGATGCGATGATTCAACTATTCGATACCGCAGCACGTCATATCGAACGTTTTCCTGGAGCAAAGCCAGAGATATTCTTGAAGGAGATAGAGAACGAGACGATTGTTTCGGATGTCATCACATCTCGAGGTGTGCGCCCTGATGTCGTAGAGATTTTGACTGTGCATTCAACCAAGGGTCGTCAGTGGCAGATGGTTGCAGTTGCAGGCGTGCAAGAAGGCAGTTGGCCAAATCTAAAGCAGAGAAGTTCATTGCTTGGTGCAGAGCGTCTTGTTGAACGAGTTCGCCATGGCGATGAGATTGCACAGCTTGAACTCGACATGATTGCAGCTTCTTCACTGGCAGAAGATGAAGCGCGTTTATTTCATGTTGCAACTACCAGAGCGAGCCAATCGCTCTTAGTCACTGCAATCTCTCGAGAAGATGAGACTCCGTCAATTTTCTTCGAAGATTTTGCAGATGCACTTGGTCAAAGCGATGCACATACCAGGGTGCCACGCCCGCTTACAGCTTCAGCGCTCGTTGCGACTTTGCGCCGAGAAGTAAATATCTCAGGCGACAAAACTGCTGCGAGCATCTTAAAGACGCTCTCTGCATCTGGAATCCATCAGGCTGATCCAGGGCAGTGGCTGGGAAGCGCCCCTATAAGCAGTGATTTACCTGTGGTTGATGCTGGTCTTCCTGTCCCTGTTTCGCCATCTGGGGCCGAGAGCTTTAATGAATGCGGACTCAAATGGTTCCTCGAGAAGAGCGGTGGAACAAATGGCGACTCCACTGCGCAACTTCTTGGTTCTGTTATCCATGAATTTGCTCGTTTAAAGGTGGATGAACCAACGACTACTGATGCACAACTGACAGAGAAGTTAATTGAAGCATGGCCGCTGATCGATGATAGCCAGGGATGGATCAGTGCTGCTGCGCTAAACCGAGCCAAGAAGATGTTAGAGCGCTTTGCTCAATATCATCGCGAATCAACGCGAGTAGTTGTGGGCGCAGAACTTAACTTTACGATTCAAGTTGGTCGCGCAACTATCCGCGGAAATGTAGACCGCGTTGAAGTTGATAGTGATGGCAAGTTCTACATCATTGACTTCAAGACGGGTAAGAACGTCATCTCAAAGGCTGATGCGCAAGAGAATTTACAGCTGGCTTGTTATCAACTTGGCGTAATCCTTGATGGCTTTGAAGAGAAGTTAAAAGGCACCGAAGTATCTGGTTCCGAACTTGTCTTCCTTGCAAATAAGACGCAGAAGGTCACAACGCGGGTTCGCGAACCAATCAATTCCCAGGAGATTCAAGAGACCATAGAACAGATTGCTGAAGGTATGGGCGCTGCAACATTCACCGCTCGCAAGAGCGATATGTGTACTCGTTGTCCTGTTAAGCCATCGTGTCCGCTCCATCTAGAGGGAAGGGCGGTACATCAGTGACTATTAAATCTCTAGTTGAGAAGTACACACCTGACCAAGTAGCAGAGATGATCATCTCAATCGACCCAACTTTCTATCTGCCCAGCGATGAACAGCGTCCCATTATTTCTATTACAGATAATCCTCTCGAGCCTGCAGTAGTTATTGCGGGAGCCGGATCTGGAAAGACCGAAACAATGGCGGCGCGAGTTGTTTACCTTGTGGCAAATGAATTTATGCGCCCTGATCAAATCTTGGGTCTGACATTTACTCGCAAAGCAGCTGGCGAACTCAACGCCCGAATTCGTAAGCGTTTACGCCAGTTTCAGCAGGCTCAAGATAAGAAAGGCATAGCCCGCACCTTTAATAGCCTCGAGACGGCAGTAACTACCTATCACTCTTATGCCGGTCGCCTCTTGAGCGAACATGCAATCCGTTATGGAATTGATGCAGATGTACAGCCACTCGGTGAAGCTGCGCTTTGGATGTCTGCAAATAAAATCGTGCGGGAATGGGATAACGGGGCCTTCTCAACAGATGACGCCGTCAGCACAGTTGTTAAAGATCTCCTGGGACTTACTTCAATCGCTCTTGAACATCGCGTTGAGCTCGATCAAATTCGCGAGATTGATGAGCGTGTATTGCAGGAGCTCTCGATGATGACAGGTGCAACCAATGAAGAGACTAGGCGCGTGGCTAAGGTGCTCGGTCAACGCATCGCAATGCTGCCGATGGTTGAAGCATTTATCGAAGCGCGTCGTCAATCAGGAGAACTTTCTTTCGACGATCAGATTTCACTAGCCGCTGATATCGCAGTTAACTTCCCAGATGTTGGCGCACTCGAACGCGCAAAGTACCCAGTTGTTCTGCTCGATGAATATCAAGATACTTCGCAATCACAGGTGCGTATGTTGTCGGCGCTCTTTGGCGGCGGGCATCCTGTTACTGCAGTAGGAGATCCTTGCCAATCTATCTACACATGGCGCGGTGCATCGGCGGGAACAATCGGAGCATTCAATAAGAACTTTCCGAAGAGTGAAGGCTCAAAGGGCAAGAATGTTTACGAGCTACTTACTACCTATCGCAACGATCAATCTATTCTCGCTCTCGCAAATGAAATCTCTGCAAGCGTGCGCGAACTCGAAAATCTCGATGTTGCCCCTCTTAAAGCTCGCAAAGGTGCAGGCAAAGGTGATCTCACCTGTGGAGTCTTTGAAAATATTGAGGCCGAGAGCCAAGCGATTGCCGATTACTTCCTTCCGCTCTGGAAGAACCCACAACGCTTGCAAGCAGATTCAAAGGTTCCGAAGACATTCTCTGTCCTTGTGCGAAAGCGTGCACAGATTGCCCCCATCCAAGAGGCGTTAGCAAAGGTCGGAATCCCTTCTGAAGTACTTGGTTTAGGCGGTTTAATCCACGTTCCAGAGATCGCAGACCTTGTTGCGATGCTCAAGATTCTCAATGACCCTAACTCCGGTGCATCACTTATGCGTCACTTAACCGGACCGCGTATCAATTTAGGTGCTCGCGATATCGCAGCGCTCGGGCGATATACCCGTTCTCGTTCTGAAACACATCGCACCGACAGTCGCAGCATCGTTAAAAATATTGTGGCTGGCAATCCAGATTCTGCCGAGGCTGATGACCAATTTATGGGAAGCGCCATCGATGCACTTGATGAGATTGAAAAGTGCGATAAGAAGTCCTTCTCTCAGGTTGG
>CAZSEW010000062.1:0-4786 GCA_964606025.1 uncultured Candidatus Planktophila sp. | reverse complement strand
TGGAATTTCAACGCGGTGCGAACATCGCATTACCCAAATGATCCAGCTTTCCTCGATCTCTGCGATGAACTTGGTTTCTACGTCATCGATGAAGCTAACGTTGAAGCGCATGCCTTCTATGACTCAATTTCTGATGATCCTCGATATGCATCGGCATTTATCGAGCGCGTTGGTCGAATGATTCAGCGCGATATTCATCATCCGTCAGTGATCATCTGGTCACTGGGCAACGAGTCAGGCAAAGGAAAGAATCTCATCGCTGCGGCCACATATGCCCGCGCTCTTGATTCTTCTCGCCCGCTTCATTACGAAGGCGGCATCAGTGGAGATTGGCGCGGAGGACATGCGCTGACCGACATCGTCGCGCCGATGTATCCATCAATCTCGGCGATTGTCAGTTATGCAAAATCTGGAAAGCAAGATCGACCATTGATTATGTGCGAGTACTCGCATGCAATGGGTAATTCAAATGGGACTCTCGCTGAATACTGGAAGGCAATTCACTCAACTCCAGGTCTGCAAGGTGGATTTATCTGGGAGTTCTGGGATCACGGCCTTGTGCAAACTCTTGCTGATGGCAGCACACGTTATGCATACGGCGGAGATTTCGGTGAAGTTCGCCATGATGGAAACTTTGTCTGCGATGGAATGGTATTTCCAGATCGCACTCCAAAACCTGCAATGTATGAATTCAAAGCAATTGCAGCACCTGTCGAGATAACCGCGGCCAAGGCATCTGCCGGTCAATTCATTATTCGCAATAAGCAATTCTTCAAGGATTTCAGCGACTTTGAGGGCAGTTGGAGTATCACCTGCAATGGAGAAATCATCGACGAGGGTCGTTTAGTGCTGCCAAACGTTGCTGCACGTAAGAGCGCCAAGCTGACAATCAAGTCGAAGCTTTTACTTAAGCCAACAACTGCAGGAGAGAGATTTATCAATTTCTCAATTACCCAGAAGAGCAGAACCGATTGGGCGGCAGCTGGGCATGAAGTTGCGTGGGCACAGTTTGCACTTCCATCAAAGAAGATCTCAATCACAGCAGGTAAGTCAAATCCACTCTTTGAAAACGCAGTAAATGAATCTGGTGAAATCAATCTTCCCTTTGGTGTTACCGCACCTGAGCCGTCTTTGTGGCGCGCACCAACAGATAATGACCGCATCGGCCATATTGCGGCCAAGTGGGAGCGCTACGGCGTTCGTGAGCTAACTCGTGTTGATTGCACAATTACAGAAAGCGCAAAGTCCTACAAAATTGATAGCACCTGGCAGACAAGTACTGGATTTATTGTTAAGGAACAACAAAGCATTATGCCAGTCGAGAATGGATTCTCTGTCAAAGAGAAGATTACAGTTCCAAAGAAATGCGATGATCTTGCACGCGTCGGAATCGTCTTCGAAATTGATGGAGCACTTGAAAATTACACCTACTTCGGTACAGGACCACAGGAGTCTTACCCCGATCGCAAATTAGGGCGTGTATATAAGTGGGTCTCGACTGTTGCACAACAGTATGTTCCTTACATTCGCCCACAAGAAAATGGCGGACATGCAGATGTGCGATGGATGCAATTACGAGATAACGCAGGTAACGGAATCCAGATCAATCTAGATTCACCGCTGCAAGTCTCTGTAAATCCATTTACTGCGGCTCAATTAGCTGATGCAACCCACGACGTTGATTTAGTTCCATCGGGAGATACCGTTATTCATATCGATGCCGCACATCGTGGATTGGGAACGGCGTCCTGCGGTCCAGATACCCTGTCTAAATACTTACTTCCTGGCGGTACTTATAGCTTCACTTGGACTGTAAGAACTATTTAACGGGCCACTTCACCGGCGTTGGGTATTTAGCACTTCTGCCATCACCGGATGACTTGCCTCGAATTCGGCGGAAAATCCATGGCAGTGCAAAGACGAAGAACCATGCAACGGTGATGAGCTTTTCAATAACCCATGGAGTTTTCTTCGCAGGTGGCAACGGAGTGCGCCAAGCCGAATCAAATGGCAACCCCAATCTTTCTAGAACTGCTTGTGCGCATCGGTCGTGGCCAATTCCATTGAGGTGCAGACGATCGAATGCAAGGAAACGGCGATCGCTGAGGAAATGTTCTTCATTTGCATCAACAACAATGGCACCGACTTCAGCACCAACTTCGCGAACGCCTTTATTGAATTCAGAGAAACGTTTCTCCCAGATTTCAGCGCCTTTACCTTTATTGCCTGTCTTCTCTAAAACCGTAAAGAGCATTACTTGAGCACCTGACTTTGCAATCAAACGAACTGTCTCTTTATAGAGAGCGATTGCGATATGTGCTTGATATCCCGGACGCAGCGCATCATTTGCACCGGCATGGAATGAAACCAAAGTATCGGGACCTGTTACAAAAGCTAAAGCTGTTGGAACCTGATCTTCGACAACCTGTCCAAGTAATTTGCCGCGGACAGCAAGATTTACATATGTGAAATCTGCATGAGCTCTTGCCATCTCATCTGCAACACGATCTGCCCAGCCGCGATACTTTCCATCGATGATCTCATCAGACATTCCTTCAGAGTAAGAATCTCCGCAGACTATGAAACGTTGATATGCCATTACTTACTCGACTTTCTTACCCGCGACGACGCGCCTCATCGACTGCATAGAGCGCGATAGATGTAGCAACAGATGCGTTAAGCGATTCCGTTGATGCGCTGATAGGAATTGAGACAACAAGATCGCACTTTTCACGTGTAAGACGTGCCAGACCCTTACCTTCAGAGCCCACGATGACCATCAAATTCTCAGTTGCTACCTTCATCTCTGAGATAGAGACATCAGATTCACCATCGAGACCAACGACAAAGCAGCCCAGCTTCTTCGCTTCATCGATAGTGCGAGCAAGGTTTGTTACCTGCGCGATTGGCAGACGTGCTGCGGCTCCCGCTGATGACTTCCATGCTGATGCAGTCATTCCAGCTGCGCGACGTTCTGTCATCAAGACACCTGATGCGCCAAAGGCTGCCGCGCTTCGAACAATCGCACCTAAGTTACGTGGATCTGTCACACCATCGAGTGCCACGAGCAGCATTGGATTCTTTGCGCGCTGTGTGATCTCTTCAAAAGATGAATATTGGAAAGGCTTAATTGAAAGAATGATGCCCTGGCTATTTGGTGAGATGCCTTCTACCTCTGCGCGATGTGCCTCGCGAATGGAAAGCCCATGGTTTAAAGCAATCTGCAACGACTCTGCAACGCGATCATCAACATCGATGCTGCGTGCCACAAGAAGTTCTGTTGCCGGAACTGATTCGCGAAGCGCTTCAAGAACCGCGTTACGACCAGCAACGATTTCACCGCGCAAGCCATCGCCCTTACTAAATTTACGACCTGCTGCAGCTGGCTTCTTTGCGGCAGACTTTTCTGCAACCTTCTTACGCTTTGCAGCTGCGTGATAGGGGCGGTCTTCCGCCTTCGGTGTTGGACCCTTACCTTCAAGACGGCGCTTATTCTTTCCGCCAGTTCCTGTTGTTGGACCCTTCTTAGATTTACGAACTGCTCCACGTGGTTTTGCATTACCGGCCATCGTTATTTACTTCCATTTCCAGTAATCGACCAACGTGGCCCTTGAGCTGTATCTTCAATAGTAATTCCAAGTGCTGCTAAGCCATCGCGAATCTGATCGGATGCTGCAAAATCTTTTCGCTCTCGCGCAGCTGCACGCTGAGCCAGCGCCAATTGAATAACACCATCAAGGGCTGTATTCATATCATCCGTTGCACCAGCGGAAGCGAAAGCCGGATCAAATGGATCGCAGCCAAGAACTTCAAGTGCTCCGCGAATCTCATTTGCACTGCTTGCAATAACTGCCTTATCTCCTGCAGTAATCGCTGTATTTCCAGTGCGTAGCGCCTCTGAGATAGATGCAAGTGCTGTAGGTACAGCTAAATCATCATTCATTGCATCGGTAAATGCTTGGCTGATCACCGGAGTTGGCTGCACTCCAAGAATTTCAACTGAACGATTAAGGAAACCTTCGATGCGCTTAAACGCTGTTGCAGATTCGGCCAAAGCCTCATGTGAAAATTCGAGCATCGAACGGTAATGCGCAGAACCTAAATACCAGCGAAGTTCAATGCCGCGCACAGTCTTCAAGAGTTCATGCACCTGTAGAGAATTTCCGAGTGATTTCGACATTTTCTCGCCAGATGCTGTAACCCAAGCATTATGTAACCAACGCTTTGCAAAGGCGTATCCCGCAGCCTCTGATTGTGCAATCTCGTTCTCATGGTGAGGGAAGATCAAATCAAGTCCACCACCATGAATATCAAATGTTTCACCTAGGTATGAATGCGCCATCGCAGAACATTCGAGGTGCCATCCTGGACGACCTGGACCCCACGGAGTTGGCCAAGAAGGATCTCCTGGCTTTGCGGCTTTCCATAGAGCAAAGTCGCGTGGATCTTTCTTATAAGTCTCATCCGCATCCGCTGCAGGTTGCAAATCATCAAGCTTCTGACGTGAAAGTGTTAGGTAAGAAGTAAGTTTGCGAACTTCAAGATACACATCGCCATTGCCAGGAGCATATGCAGCACCGCGTTCAATGAGCTTCTGCATCAGTTCAATCATCTGTGTGACATGGCCAGTAGCTCTTGGCTCATAAGTTGGTGGCAAGACATTGAGCGCCGCATATGCATCGGTAAATGCACGCTCGTACTTCATCGCAACTGCCCACCAAGGCATCTCTTCGTGCACTGCCTTATGCAAAATCTTGTCATCGATATCTGTGACGTTACGGATAAA
>CAZSEW010000061.1:0-4839 GCA_964606025.1 uncultured Candidatus Planktophila sp. | reverse complement strand
GCTGCCGGTGCAATCGAAATGAACTTTGACGATAATGGCGTTGATCTTGCAGTTGGTTGCACTTATAAATATGGAAATTCTGGACCAGGTTCTCCTGCCTGGTTATACGTCAATAAGAAGATTCAAGGCGAGTTACAGACTCCGATTCAAGGTTGGTTTGCAAATGAAGATCAATTTGGAATGGGCCCTGACTTTGTAAAGGCAAAAGGCATTCGTGGGTTCCAAATTGCAAGCCCTTCCATTATTGGAATCCGTGGCGTACAAGTTGCCTTCGAGATGATTGCCGAAGCTGGAATCGATGCAATTGCATCAAAGGCTGCAATCGGAACTCAAATGATGATTGATTTATATGATGAATGGCTTGCACCGCTGGGCTACACATTACTGACATCGCGAAACCCTAAAGAGCGTGGTGGACATATCTCTATTGGACATCCAGATGCTGCAAAGATTTGTGTGGCGCTCCGTAAATACGCCAATGTGATTCCTGATTACAGAACTCCCAACGCAATTCGTCTAGCGATTGCTCCACTTCCAACTTCGTATGTTGAGGTGTGGGATGGATTCCAACGCATTAAAGATCTCACTGAAACCCGTCAGTATGAGAAAGTTGAAGGGCCGGATTCACGCGTCACATGAGCAACGACTTTGATTCAGCACTCACTTACACCTCATACCTTGCAGTAGATGATCTATTAAAGCTGCAAAAGCCCCTATCTGATGGCCCTGAGCACGATGAGATGCTCTTCATCATCATTCACCAGACTTATGAACTTTGGTTTAAGCAATTGATTCATGAATTCACCCAGGCTCAGCGCGCACTTGAGAATGGCGATACTCATTACTCGCTCTCACTTCTGGGACGCATACGAACCATCATGAAGGTCTGTGTCGCTCAGGTAGATATTCTCGAGACAATGACACCGCTGCAATTCAACGCATTTCGTGGTTATCTATCATCATCAAGCGGTTTTCAATCTGCCCAGTTTAGAAAAGTAGAAGCGATTCTTGGACGTCGAGATAGTCGTATGGCTAGCCATCTTCCACCCGAGATGCAGGATGAAATTGCAGAGATCACTTCTCGTAACTCGATTTGGGATTCATTCCTGGAATACATCGTCAAGCGTGGTCATGCGATTCCAACATCTATTTCTTCTCGCGATAAATCGACTCCTTACCAATCAAGTGTCGAAGTACAAGATGTTCTTCTAAAAGTTCATCAAAATGACCCCGAGAGTGCGATGGTTGCAGAGCGTTTATTGGATATCGACGAAGGTATTCAAGAGTGGCGCTATCGCCATGTAAAGATGGTCGAAAGAACAATTGGCCACAAAATGGGTACAGGGGGTTCCAGCGGTGTCGAATACTTAGCCAGCACCCTCTTTAACCCAGTATTTAAAGATCTCTGGGAGATACGTTCGCGTTTCTAAGCAGGTAAACCTTTAATAACGATCTCTGTAAGTGGCAATCTTTCACGTTTTGCTTGTTCGCGCTCAAGTAGAGGCCCACTTAACTTTTCAGGTGCATCTTGCTTTCCAATTGCAATTGCAACAACAGGGACTAACTCTGTAGGCACCGAAAGCTCTGCTTGTGCAACTGCTTTATCGAAACCGGTCATTTGGTGTGCAATCAGACCGCGATGATGAGTCTCAATAACTAATTGGCCGACTGCTAGGCCACAATCAAATTGGTAATCAGGATTGATTGATCCATCGCCCTTAACTGTTTTTGCAGCTACTAAAATCAACGCAGAAGATCGTTCTGCCCAAGATTGATTAAACGGAACAAGTGAGGCCAGGATTTGGTTGAACAGTTCATCTCCGCGCTTACCAACAAAGAAGCGCCAAGGTTGTCCATTGAATGCGGATGGAGCCCAGCGAGCTGCTTCTAGGATTCCAAGTAGGTCTTGATCGCTAATTTCGGCGCTTACATCAAATGAGCGCGGACTTCTTCTTGTAGCGATGATTTCGTTTACTGGCACTACTGTCTCTGCTCTCATGTTGTGAACTCTAACGACATTCGGCTCAAGCCGCATTTTGAAAAATATTTCAATTAGCGCCTATTCGAGATAAAGTGCCCCATGCGCCAATCAATACATCCAACCAAGACTCTTCTCATTGAGACTGCAGTCACGCTTATGGATAATCAATTGCCTCACGAGATAGCAGTTGACGAAATTTTGGAAAAATCTGGAATCTCTAAAGGCAGCCTGTATCACCATTTTGAAGACTTGGCCGAACTGCTAGAAGCTGCTCAGGTTGCAAGATATGCCGATTGGGTAGATCGAAGTATTGAACTAATTGTGACAATTATAAGTAAGGCAAAAAGTAAGGAAGAAGTCTTCCAAGGTGTAAAGAAGATGACCGTTTTAACTCAATCCTCGGAGTTCAAGAATTTTCGGTATGAGCGTGCTCGGACGATAGGAAACTCACAAGGCCATGAACGCTTCCAGAAATTACTCGCGATTGAACAGGAAAGACTTACTTCGGGGTTAACAGATATTATTCGTGAGGTAATAGAAAAGGGCTGGTTCGATAAGGATTTAAATCCACATGTAGCAGCGGTTTTTATTCAGTCTTATACTTTAGGAAAAATCGTCGATGATGTAGTTACGAATCCTGCAGACCAAATGGCCTGGAATGAGTTCATCGATCAAATGGTATTTAAATCAATGTTTTCTCATTAAATTCCATTGAACCACGCGGGAATCAGCTATTAGTTGCAAAGTTTTTTGCCTTAGGCGATAATTCCATCTGCGCCTAAAAACGCAACACTCAAAGGAGAGTACTTTTCAATTAGTTTCTAAATCAGAAGCTCTTGAAGTACAGCTTTACAATGACTACACAAGCAGCGATTAGATCGCAACACGCAAATACACATAGATATGTCCCTGCAACATCAAAGCCCGTCTCGCCAGAGAAAGTAGCCTCTGTTCTCAAGGCTGAGTGGGACCGTTTCACTGATGGAACCAAAGGTTCGGCCGCTGAAAGTGCGAGAGCATTTAAATCGCTGCCACTCGGTGTGACTTCAAGCTTCCAGCATTGGGATCCATATCCAATTTCAATCGTCTCTGCGAGCGGTGCCTACATGACCGATGTGGATGGTCGCCAACTCCTCGATCTCTCAATGGGCTTCGGAGCAATGCTTGCGGGTCACCTCAACCCAGTTGTCGTAGAAGAGATTCAGAGCTCTCTCAATCAAGGAATGCTCTTTGTAACCCCATCACCGACTTCAACTGATGCTGCAGAGCGAATCTGTAAACGCTTTGGAATTGATCAAGTTCGCTTTACTAACTCAGGTACCGAATCAACGATGTACGCCGTCCGCGTTGCACGTTCTGCAACTGAGAAGATGGGCATCCTAAAGATTGAAGGTGGCTACCACGGTAGCTACGACCCATTTGTTGTCTCAGCGAAGCCTCCAGTTGATAAGGCAGGCAAGGCTGAGAAGCCAACTCCTTATGTAGAACCAAACTTGGTTCCGGGTGATATTTATGTTGTTCCATACAACAACATTCCAGCGCTTGAAAAAATGTTCAAGAAGAATGCAAAGAAGATTGCTTGCTTCATCGTAGAACCCGTTCTTGAAAACCTTGCGATCGTGCTTCCAGATGCTGGTTACTTGGAACGCGTACGCGAGCTCTGCGATCAGTACAACGTCGTTCTCATCTTCGATGAAGTTAAAACAGGTCTTACAGCTGGTGCACACGGTGCATCTGCTCGCCTGGGTGTGAAGCCAGATTTAATTACTCTTGCAAAATCAATCGGTGGCGGACTTCCGCTTGCGGCATTTGGTGGCAAGAAGAAGTACATGGACTTCGTTACAAACGGCAAGATGGCTCACTTCGGTACCTTCAACGGTAATCCATTGGCAATGGCCGGCGTCCGTGCAATCGATCGTATCTGCACAGATGAAGCCCTTGCGATAGCTGAAGAATTCAACTTCCAAGCATTGACTCGTATTGGTGACATCATCGATGAGTATCAACTTCCTGCACACACAGTTGGCTTTGGTGTTAAAGGTTGCGTAACTTGGTCAACAACACCTGTTCGCAACTACCGCGATTACAAAGCAACAGACTTTGGAATTGCCGAAGCACACTGGCTCTTTGCACTTAACCGCGGAATCATTACTCCACCAGGATTAGATGAGCAGTGGTTAATTTCTCTTGCACATGGTCAAACTGAGATTGATCTCTTGGTTGAAGACTTTCGTGATTTTGCGAAGGCTATTAGAGCTTAACTAAAGTTGCCAGGCGCGAACGCCACCGGCAACACCAGCAGAGTTCGGAACGATGACGACATCGTCGCCCATCAGAGTTAAATCGCGCTGCTGGATGCTGTGTGAATTTCCGCCACCGATATAGAGGCGGTCCCAGAGAAATACTGGGCGAAGCTCTGAAACCATCAGGCGCACTCGTCGAGACCAGAATGTATTTCCCATTCGGCGACGTTCGCGATCGCCGATCCAAGTGTCATACGTCGTATTTCTACGAACTGTGGCATGGGAAAGTTCAAAGTGTGGCGAGAGCTTTCCTCCGTGGAATACCGAGAATCCAAGCCCGGTACCAAGTGTGAGAACTATTTCTAAACCAGATCCAGTAACAACGCCTGCACCATGAACCTCTGCATCGTTGAGTACCTTCGTTGGAATACCCAGCTTTGCTTCTATTGCAGATTGGGCGTCAAAACCCCACCACTGAACTTTCAGATCCTGGTTCATGCGAGTGTGTGGACCAGCATCATTGATGTAATGCGGGGTTGCAACAACAACACCGTTACGAATCATTCCGGGAATGCCGACGGTAACTCTGGTCGCCTTCGGAAGTGAATCTGCAAT
>CAZSEW010000060.1:0-4846 GCA_964606025.1 uncultured Candidatus Planktophila sp. | reverse complement strand
ATATTTTCTAGACGGTCTACGGCCATTTCAAATCTCCATCCGGCTGGCTGTCGGCGAATAACAACGGACGTTGCAATCGTGGGCTTAGTTTACTCGTACGCTCCGGGCTCATCGATCGCTCGAGCCAATACCGGAATCGCTTCTAACTTTGCACGAGTTGAACTCAACGCCCTGCGATACGTGCCAACGTTCTCCCACTCGGTAGTCAGAACCCAGAGAGTCGGTTCATCAAGATTCTGGCCAACGGTGCCTGAGAGAAAACCTTTAGCCTCAGCGAGAACGTCGCGGACAGCCTCGAGTTCTGCGCGGAATTTCTCGGCTTCAGCCAAGGGAAGCTCAAATCTGGCGATTGCGATCATGGGCTGAGCCTAGAGTGAGCGCATACGGGAATGAAAATCATTTTCATTTATGGTACGGTCTCGCCATGAATATCGCAATCGTTTTGGCAGCGCTTACGGCAATCGCAACGACAACAGGTGGCTATTTAGCAATCAAATCCAAAGATCGCCTTCACCTAGTTTTGGGGCTTTCTGCCGGTCTTCTATTGGGTCTTGTTGCTTTTGATCTACTTCCAGAGATCTTCGAACTCAATACTCAGGAAGTACTTCATGCGCCAGCTGCATCAGTTGCACTGATCGCTGGATTCTTACTTTTGCACTTCTACGAACAAATCTTTGGTTCCCACGAACCAGCGGAATCCGACTATGGCCACGACCACGATCACTCATCAAATATTGCAGGTGCATTCGGTGCCGTTGCGATGGGTGGCCATGTCTTTCTTGATGGGCTAGCTCTCGGTGTTGCATTTAAGGTCAGCAACAATCTCGGAATTGCTGTATTTATTGCTCTCTTAGTTCACGCATTTAGCGATGGCCTCAACACAGTTTCATTTCTCATCAAGAGCGGTTCTTGGGGCAAAAAAGGCCTCTGGTTGCTGGGCGTAGATGCGGTTGCTCGTATAAGTGGAGCAGCCCTTGGTACAACTCTTGCAGTGAGCGATAACTTCGTCGGAATCTATCTCGCTATCTTTGCAGGAATCGTTATCTATCTTGCAACTTCTCATATCTTGCCTGAGGCACATTCGCTCCATAAGTCTCGCTACACAATCATCGCAACCCTTCTTGGTGTTGCCATCATGTGGGCACTTGTTGGCTACCTGCACGGAATGGAATAAAGCTTGTCTCGTTCAAACCCTAGAGTCTTAAGCACCCTTGAACGTGCTGGCGGTTTTGCTAGCGCACAAGAGGTCTACAGACTTATGCAACGAGAAGGCGAAAGTATTGGTTTAACAACCGTCTATCGCGCACTTCAGAGTTTGGTCAATGACAAGATAGTCGATGTATTGCGTCGAGATGACGGTGAAGCTATCTACCGCTTATGCGGTGAGGCTCACCATCATCATTTAGTCTGTAAATCTTGTGGCGTCACCGTTGAAATTGAAGGCGGAGCGATTGAAAAGTGGGCGAAAGTTATGGCAGAAGAACATGGCTTTAGAGAAGTGGGACATACTGCAGAGATATTCGGTCTCTGCTCCAAGTGCTAGTTTTAAGCCTTTCCGCTAGCCCTACTTTCGGAAAGGTCAAGCCTTTCCGAATCTGCGATCTCGCTCTGAATACTCTTCGATAGCTTTCCACAATAACTTTGGCGTCATATCTGGCCAGAGCACATCCATAAAGACAAACTCTGCATAGGTTGATTGCCACGGCAAGAAATTGCTCGTGCGCTGCTCACCTGATGAGCGCAAGAACATATCTACATCGCGCATCTTTGGTGAATAGAGATACTTCTCAATAGTCTTTTCGGTAATTGAATCTGGCTTTACCTTGCCACGCTTTACATCACGAGCCAAGGCCGTTGCTGCATCCACGAGTTCAGCGCGGCCACCATAATTAACGCACATATTGAGGGTTAGAACTTTGTTTTTCTTTGTGAGTTCTTGAGCTTCTTCAAGTTCTTCAATAACGCTCTTCCAGAGACGCTGCGGGCGACCAATCCACTGAACTTTCACGCCCATCTCATTGAGGCGATCACGGCGATTGCGCAATACGTCGCGGCTATAGCCCATCAAGAATTTCACTTCTTCAGGTGTGCGCTTCCAATTCTCTGTTGAGAATGCATACGCACTTAACTCTTTGACCCCGAATGAGATTGCAGCTTCTACTAAATCAAAGAGAACTTTCTCGCCGGCTTCGTGGCCTGCTGTGCGTGCAAGTCCACGCTCTTTCGCCCAGCGCCCATTTCCATCCATAACGATGGCGATATGTTGAGGGACTTCAATCTTCCCTTTATTGCTCATGCTCTCTCCACCATCGGCAAACTTCGTAGTCCACGTTCAAGGTGCCATTGTAGATAAGCAGTTACCAAACCACTAGCCTCTCGGCGATGGCGGGGCTCACTTAGTTCGGCGCTCTCCCAATCACCTTTCAGTAAGGCCTGCATCAGTGCGAGTGCTTCCGGAGATGCAGTTGCCGAAGCTGATGGTCTGCAATCCATACATACAGATCCGCCACCGACTAATGAGAAGTAACGATGTGGCCCAGGCTTTTCACAGCGAGAGCAGGATGTCATCGAAGGTTCATATCCCCCGATGGAAAGCGATCGCAGCAGAAATGCATCGAGAATCAGAGATGAATCAAATCTCTTTTCAGCAAGTGCCTTCATTCCGCCGACAACTAATTGAAACTCTTGCAGAGCTGGTTCTTCTTCTTGCTGCGTGAATCGCTCTGCAGTTTCAAGAATTGCATGCGCAATAGTCCAACGCTGGTAGTCATCGGTAAGTGCTTCACCGTAATTCATTATTGCTTCAACTTGAGTAATAGTGTCGAAGGTCTTTCCCGCATGCATCTGAATATCGACGTGGCTACCTGGCTCTAAGCGCGCACCAAATTTCGACATTGTGCGGCGCACACCTTTTGCAACTCCGCGAACGCGACCATGTTCTTTAGTCAGCAGTGTGATGATGCGGTCGGCTTCGCCTAGTTTTTGAGTGCGAAGGATGATGGCCTCATCGCGATAGAGCTTGGTTTGAGGCGCAGACATACTGCGTACGGTAGTTAGCGAATAGCGCGATTGATTGCAGACACGACGGCTTTAAGTGAAGCAGTCGTTGTATTTGGGTCGATTCCTACGCCCCAGAAGACCTGTCCTGAAATTTCGCACTCAAGGTAGGCAGCAGCAGATGCATCGCCACCGGATGAAAGAGCGTGCTCATGGAAATCTAGAACACGGACATCGACACCATAACTCTGCAAGATATGGCAGAAAGCTGCGATTGGCCCATTTCCAGTTCCAGCTAACTCAATAGCCTCACCGCGATCTGTCATCTTTACTGCAAGCTGAACATCTTCACCCATCACAGAAGTCTGTGACATTCCCTTTAGGCGGAAACGGCCCCAAGGAGCTGAATCTGTTGGAAGGTACTCATCTTCAAAGATCTTCCAGAGCTGCTCGGCAGTTACTTCGCCACCTTCATCATCTGTCTTTGCCTGAACAATCTTTGAGAATTCGATTTGGTGGCGACGAGGAAGATCAAGGTGATGCTCGCTCTTCATCAAGTATGCAACGCCACCCTTACCTGATTGAGAGTTAACGCGGATAACTGCTTCATATGAGCGACCAATATCTTTGGGATCAATCGGCAAGTAAGGAACAGCCCATGTGTGATCATCGACTGCGCGGCCTGCTGCCTTTGCATCACGTTCTAGATGCTCAAAGCCCTTCTTAATTGCATCTTGGTGTGAACCAGAAAATGCAGTGAAAACTAGATCTCCACCATATGGGTGGCGCTCTGGAACCTTAAGTTGGTTTCCATATTCCACTGTTCGGCGAATCTCATCAATATCGCTGAAATCAATATGTGGATCGATTCCGTGAGAGACCATATTCATGCCAAGAGTTACAAGACAGACATTTCCGGTGCGCTCACCATTTCCGAAGAGAGTTCCTTCAATGCGATCTGCGCCAGCAAGGTAACCAAGTTCTGCAGCTGCAACACCTGTTCCGCGATCGTTATGTGGGTGGAGTGAAACAATTACGCTCTCGCGATTGTTGAGATTGCGACACATCCACTCGATTGAATCCGCATAAACATTTGGTGTTGCCATTTCAACGGTCGCTGGAAGATTCATAATCGTCTTCCACTGTGGCGTTGGCTTCCAGACCTCATTAACGGCATTACAAACTTCAACTGCGAATTCAAGTTCAGTGCCGGTATATGACTCTGGTGAATATTCGAAGGAAACCTTTGTCTCTGGAATAGTCTTCATTAAATCAAGGCAGAGTTGCGCTCCATCAGTTGCAATCTTCTTAATACCCTCTTTATCGAGGCCGAAGACAACGCGGCGCTGCAAAGTTGATGTTGAGTTATAAAGGTGAACGATTGCTTGCTTTGAACCCTTGATCGCCTCATATGTACGGCGAATAAGCGGTTCGCGCGCCTGAGTTAGAACTTGGATGATCACATCGTCGGGAATTAAATCTTCATCGATGATTTTGCGGACGAAATCAAAATCAGTCTGAGATGCTGATGGGAAGCCAACTTCAATCTCTTTATAGCCCATCGCAACAAGTAACTTAAACATCGCAAGCTTGCGAGGTGTATCCATTGGGTCTATAAGTGCCTGATTTCCATCACGGAGATCGACAGAACACCACTTAGGTGCAACTGTCATCTTCTTACTTGGCCAGGTGCGATCTTCAAGTTCTACAGGGATAAATGGTGAATAACGATGCACCGGCATCTTTGAAGGCTTCTGCTTTGGAAAATTCATTTTCTATGCTCCTAATTTGTTTGGTTTACCTACGGTGTTTACCGGCAACACCAAACTCCGCAGCGAGGAGACCGGTC
>CAZSEW010000059.1:0-4879 GCA_964606025.1 uncultured Candidatus Planktophila sp. | reverse complement strand
TTGACGCTATTGAGATTTGGCTTGATTCCTGACTTATTGATGCGAACCTGCCATGCATATGGGGGAGAGATAACTGAATCTCCACCAATGATCTCGCTCCAGTGCATGTGATTGCGGAAAGCGGCAGAGAGCAAACGAGTGCGGTATCCGCGCTCTTCATAAATCTTATGAGCATGCCTAAAGACAGCAACACCTGCCCACTCCATGACACCTGGATCGATTGTGGCGCCACTCTTCTCAGCAGAAACTTTTACCCAGTCATCAACTCGGCCAACCATGATTGTGCAGACCGGTCCCATCTGAGAGATATCAAGTCCTTCTGCTTCACGGCGCTTGAGTCCACGTTCAATAGCTTCGGCCACTGCAATCGTCTGTGCAACCGAGAAAGAAACGGTCGCATTGAGGCTGACACCTTGATAGGTGGCTTCTTCGAAGGCTGCGATTGCTTCAGTTGTCACCGGAATCTTTACGATGATGTTTTTGGCAAGCTTGGAGAATTCAACTGCTTGATCAGTTAAAGCTTTAGCACTTCTGAAGTTACGTGGATCAGTCTGAATTGAAAGGCGACCATTGCGGCCGTTGTACTTTTCGAATTCACCTTCAAAGAGTTTTGCAGCGTTTACCGAAAGTTCCTTCACCATCGCCCAGCCGATTGCATCTTCAGTCGCATCAGGGTGAGCCTTTGCATAATCCTTGATACGAGCGTTCCAGTGATCTTTATCTGCCTTCAGCGCGCTGAGTGCGATAACTGGATTACATGTTGCACCAACGATGCCCCAAGTAAGAGCATCTGTAAGTTCTTTCGGATCTGCAGAGTCATTCCAGAGAACGGTCTTTGAGTTCTCCTTCATATAGAGAAATGGTGATGTAGTCATCGTCGCCTTTACTTAACTCGTGCTGCGCGAGTCGCAGCCAAAATGTGTTCGCGGGTGCGCTGTGCAATTGGGAATGGCATATCAACTGGACAGCCATACATATCTTGCTCGATGATTGCAAAAATCTCAGGATTAATTTCCAGAGCACGCTCGATAATCGGTGCAAACTTTGGAACACCTTCGAAGCCAGGTTCTGTCATAACGCCCTTTGAAACTGCATCCACGAATGGAAGATCATTCTTCAAAGTATCAGCCAAGATATCTGGATGTACTTGCTTCAAGTGAAGGTAACCGATGCGCTCTGGGTAAGCGTTCATCATCTTGAGATTGTCACCTAGGTAATATGCAAAGTGACCGGTATCGAGACAGAGATTTGTGTACTTCTTATCTGTCTCTTGAAGCAAACGTTCGACCTCTTGATAAGTACCAATATGGCTGTCGGCATGTGAGTGGAATTGCTGATGGATTCCAAACTCTTCTAGAAGTGCCTTTCCAAGCTTGTCGTGGCCAGCTGCAAGGCGCTTCCACTGTTCATTAGTCAGCGTGCGAGATTCGCGAGCTTGTCCTGTCTTGTCATCGCGCCATAGATCAGGAATAACAACGAGATGTTCAACGCCGAGTTTTGAAACAAGAGTTGCAACAGCAAGTGCTTGATCCCATGCGCGCTGCCATTGGCTCTCATCTTCTTTATGGAAACCGGTAAAGACGGTTCCAGCGGTCATCTTGAGATTGCGCTTTCCAAGCTCATCTTCTAACTGCTTTGGATCAGTTGGTAGATATCCATAAGGTCCAAGTTCAATCCAGTGATAACCGGCTTCTACAGCTTCATCGAGAAAGCGATCCCAAGGGACTTGATGTGGTTCATTTGGAAACCAGACTCCCCAAGAGTCAGGAGCAGTTCCTACGCGGATCTGTGCTGTCATTTTTCTCCCCTATTCGCGATCTTTCGAACCATTGCCGAGCAATGGACGTTGAAGCTTGATTGCTTCCTGGTAGTTCTTATATGCATCTTGAGTACTTTTTAGAGTTGAAATTGGTGCGATAGGTACATCCCACCAACCTTCACCGTTTGGTGAGTAAATAAGTGGATCGCTATTGATATGAATCAAAGTGGCTTTTTCAGAGGCCTTTGCCTTCTTGACTGCCTGATGAAGATTTGCGATTGCATCTGCGTTCTGATCAATACGTATTACATCAATGCCAAGACTTTCTGCATTTGTAGCAAGATCTACCGGCAAAATGTCGCCCTTGTCAAAGTTGTTTCCCTTTTCATCGCGGAAGCGATACTTAGTTCCAAATCTTTCCGAACCGATGCTTTCGGAGAGATGACCAATAGATGCATAGCCATGATTCTGAATAAGGACGATAATCAACTTAATTCCTTCGGCCACTGCTGAGACAATCTCGGTATGCATCATCAGATATGAACCATCTCCGACCATGACAACTGGGGTAGCACCAGCACGCGCGGCACCGATTCCACCTGCAATTTCATAACCCATGCAGCTAAATGCATATTCGACGTGATAGCCAAGTGGCGAGCGAACGCGCCACAACTTGTGAAGGTCACCTGGCAGAGATCCTGCGGCACAGATAACGGTGTCATCAGCATCTGTTGCAGATTGCACTGCGTGGATAATCTCTGTCTGACTTGGAAGCGCACGCTTTTGATCAATAAACGCAGTATCTACAGTGGAATCCCACTCCTTCTTCTGCTGTGCAGAGAGTGCCGCATAATCAGATGAAACGCCGTAGCCCTTTAGCTCTTCGTGTAGCTCAGCAATTGCAACGCGTGCATCGGCGACAACTGGGGTAGCGCTACCGTGCTTAAAGGCATCAAAAGATGCGATATTAATATTGATGAATTTAACGCCTGAATTCTGGAATGCAGATCGGCTTGCAGTTGTGAAGTCGCTATAGCGAGTGCCGATTCCGATAATGAGATCTGCATCTTTTGCTAAGCGGTTTGCACCAGTTGTACCTGTCGCCCCAACTGCTCCCTGGCATTGTGGGTGATCCCAATTGAGCGAACCGACTCCGGCTTGTGATGTTGCCACAGGAATACCCGTAGCGCTCACAAACGAATCAAGCACATCGTGCGCATCTGAATAAATGACTCCACCACCAGCAATAATCATAGGTCGCTTCGCTGCGCGAATTTGGCGAGCAACTTCCTTGATTAAACCTTCATCTGGGCGAGGGCGACGGATATGCCACTCACGATCCGCCAAGAATTCTTCGGGAACTTCAATTACCTCTGTCTGCACATCTTCAGGAAGTGCAATTGTTACAGCACCGGTTTCGACAGGATCAGTCAATACGCGCATCGCACCTAAGAGCGCAGAGAAGAGTTGCTCTGGGCGTTGAACACGATCAAAGTATCGAGAGAGCGGCTTAAATGAATCGTTGACTGACAGCGATGCATCGTGAGGTGCTTCCAGTTGTTGCAACACTGGATCAGATGCCCGATTTGCGAAGGTATCTGATGGGAAGAGGAGAACAGGCAATCTATTTGTTGTTGCAACCGCAGCTCCGGTGAGCATATTTGTTGCACCTGGACCAACGGATGCCGCACATGCAAGGGTTGCCCTACGTCGCTTGATGCGTGCAAATGCTGTTGCTTCGTGGACCATCGCTTGCTCGTTACGTGCTTGGTAGTAAGGCATCAAAGATGGTTCATCTACAGAGAATTGTTTGAGCGCTTGACCGAGGCCAGCAACATTTCCGTGACCAAAGATTCCAAAGATTCCTTGCACAGTACGTTCGCGATAATCGCCATCGACTGTGTATTGGTGCGCCAAGAATTCAACGATTGCCTGGCTTACAGTCATTTTGCGCGTTGCCATCTTGATCTCTCTCTATTCTCCGTAGGGCAATCTTGGGTCAGCGACTTGGCTTTGCCAAGCCTCGCGAATCCAGGCATGGTCGGGATGATCTGTTGCATTCCATGTGCGCTCAGGATCTGGACCTGCCATCACATTAAAGAAGTAAAGGTCATACCCAGGACCAGCTGCTGCCGGACCGTGCCAGCCGTAAGGAACTAGTGCGATATCGCCAGAGTGAATTTCGGCTGCAACATCGTATTCGCGATCATCTGCTGAAAAGCCTCGGAAGTATCCAAATGGATTCGTTTCGCTGCTGACATTTGCACTTCTGGTCACCGCTGATTCAAAGTAGTAAATCTCTTCTAGGTTTGATTCTTTTCCTGGAATGTATTGGTCATGCTTATGCGAAGGCGCACCTGACCAGTTGCCGGCAGGAACAATGACTTCGCAGACAATCAAGCGATCTGCATCAAGTGAATCTGGCATTCCAAAGTTATGAACTTGTCGGGTCTCATGTCCGGCGCCACGAATCTGAACTGGCACATCTTCTTTACGAGTGAACTTTGCGGCTTTCTGATTCTTGGCTGGTGATTCTCCAACTGCAATTCGCGCATTTCCTGTGATGGTGGCAGAAGTATTTATTGGAAGATAGAGAACATCTGTGGCACCATGAAATACCGATGTGCGTCCGCGAAGGCTCTGTTCTGCCGAAGCTCGACCTTCACTCTGATACTGAACTAGGACTTCAGGTCCTTCAAGGATAAAGATGACGCGCTCATTCTTATCTGCAGGAAGTTCTAGCGATTGCGCTGCACTGACTTCACCGATTCGGATACCGGTATATGCCCATGGCTGTGAAGGGGGATTAGATGCATCAACACGGGCGCTCCAAGCACCAGATGCGAGCTCGCCATCCTTATAAAACCATTGGGTAGTCATATTTATATCTAATTAGTTCTGTGGGAAACCTAGATTAATTCCGCCGTGACTTGGATCTAACCAACGTGAAGTAATTGCCTTACCGCGAGTAAAGAAGTGAACACCTTCCATGCCGTGGGCCTTGGTATCGCCGAAGAGTGAGTTCTTCCACCCGCCAAATGAGTAATAAGCAACAGGAACCGGAATTGGAACGTTGATTCCGATCATTCCAACTTCAACTTCATTCTGGAAACGACGAGC
>CAZSEW010000058.1:0-4973 GCA_964606025.1 uncultured Candidatus Planktophila sp. | reverse complement strand
TGATAGTGAAACACGCTCGCGCTCGAAATCAACTTCGAGAACTTCAACGGTTACTTCATCTCCAACTTCAACAACTTCACCTGGGTGATCGATGTGCTTCCATGAAAGCTCTGAAACGTGAACCAAGCCATCTACGCCACCAAGGTCAACGAATGCACCGAAGTTAACGATTGATGAAACAACACCTGTGCGAACCTGGCCCTTTTGGAGCTGGTTCAAGAATTCAGTGCGTGACTGTGACTGTGTCTGCTCGAGGAATGCGCGACGTGAAAGAACAACGTTGTTACGGTTCTTATCAAGTTCGATGATGCGAGCTTCAACCTGCTTACCGATGTAAGGAGTGAGATCGCGAACACGACGCATTTCAACGAGTGATGCTGGCAAGAAGCCACGTAGACCGATATCTACGATGAGTCCGCCCTTTACAACTTCAATAACTGTTCCGACGACAACTTCGTCGCGCTCCTTCTTGCCTTCAATCTCGCCCCATGCACGCTCGTACTGAGCACGCTTCTTGGAGAGGATGAGGCGACCTTCTTTATCTTCCTTCTGAAGTACGAGAGCTTCTACACGATCTCCGACCTTAACGATGTCGTTTGGATCTGCATCATGGCGGATTGAAAGTTCGCGTGATGGAATAACGCCTTCTGTCTTGTAACCGACATCAAGGAGGACTTCTTCGCGATCAATTTGTACAACTGTGCCTGTGACGAGATCTCCGTCGCTGAAATTTCTGATTGTTCCTTCGATTGCGGCTAAGAAATCTTCCGCTGAACCAATGTCATTTACTGCAATTTGTGTAGTCAAGATGCTCCGTAGGGATAGAAAGTAGTAGGGATAAGGACTATTCAATTTTCGCCAGCATTTCATTGCTGGACGCCAAAGAGTACGCGTGAGGGTTAATTGCAGGCAAATCCCCGCATATGGAAGGCGCTCAAGCAATAGAATTTCACAGTTATGAAGCGATATGCCGAACTATTTCGAATCCCCAATGTCTGGGTCCTCGTTCTGGCATGTTTCCCGGCACGAGTTGCTTACGGAATGGTCGCACTTGCAATCTTCTTCAAGGTCGAACAATCAACCGGATCTATCTCTGTTGCGGGGCTCGCGATTGGGCTCAACGCTGCGGCCGGATCTCTGACCGCCGGAATCCGTGGATCAATCATGGATAAGTACGGGCAGACATGGCCTCTTCGTGTAATGGTCCCTGCCTACGCGCTGATGGCATTTGCTCTGAATGCATCGGATTCAAAGACTCAGATGTTGGTGCTCGCATTTGTTATGGGTCTGAGCGCTCCCCCAATTAACTTATCGATTCGCCCTCTATGGAAGATTGTTGTTCCAGATGATTTCTTAAGAACTGCCTACGCCGTCGATACAGCGATTATGTCTGCGGCCGGCGTGGTTGGTCCTGTGATTGCAACATCACTTGCACTGTCTTCACATCCAGAGTTACCACTAAATGCCTGCGGTGTCCTAATGCTAATCGGTGGTGGATCACTTGCAATTACTAAAGTTTCACGAAGCTGGGTCCCCGAGAAGAAGGATGCAAACCACATTCCATTGTGGCGTCACAAACCACTTCAACTCCTAATGATTGAGGGCTGTTTCATCGGATTTGGGTGGGGCGTCTTCGATGTCGCAGTGCCTGCATTTACTACGATTGAGAAGGTTCCGCATCTGACAGCGTGGATCTTCGCTGCTATGGGGATTTCAAATATTGTTGGAGGATTACTTGCAGGGCTTGTCTCGAAGAGGATTTCATCGCTTCGTGCGATGCGACGTACATATTTAATTTGGTTCTTAATTTCCATTCCTATTGCATTTACTTACCCTGGTTGGTCGATGGCTATCGCTGCCGCTTTCCTGGGACTGGTTGGTGGTGCAATTCAAGTTTTTTATTGGGAGGTGATGGAAGCAATCAGACCGAAAGGTTCGCCCACGGCAATGATGGGTTGGCTCTGGACCGTAGAAGGGACATTAATGTCGATGGGTTCTGTTGCTGGCGGAGTGATCTCTGAGAAAATTTCTCCATCATTTGCTTTAAGTATCACCACAATTAGTATTGGAATAGGATTTATTATTTTAGGAATCGGCCGAAGTTTGTTGGCACCTGCTGATCGCTTACCTACCGATGACGAAGATTTGGCAGCGATGGAAGATAACTCGCCAACTACCCGCTAGTGCGCTGCTTCGTTCCAACTCTTTCCAACGCCCACTGAAACGTCCAGTGGTGCTTTAAGGGGATAAGCGCTACCCATCTGAGTACGTACTAGATGAGAGACTTCATCAATCTCTGCTTTTACAACTTCCAGAATCAATTCATCGTGGACCTGTAATAAGAGTCTTGATTTGAAGTTACCTACAACGAGGGCTTGCTGAACATTGAGCATCGCTTGCTTAATGATGTCAGCAGCAGATCCTTGGATTGGGGCATTGAGTGCCATGCGTTCTGCAACTTCTCTGCGTTGACGGTTATCGTGCATAAGATCCGGCAAATATCGCCTGCGCCCCATAACTGTTTCGGTATATCCAACTTTGCGGGCATCTTCGACAACTGTCTTGAGGTAATCACGGATACCGCCGAAGCGTTCAAAGTATTTATCCATAAGATCTTGAGCAGCCGGCGGGGTGAGGTCTAATTGCGCAGCTAATCCGTATGAGCTCAAACCATATGCAAGGCCATAAGACATAGCTTTAATCTGTCTGCGCATTTCAGGATCCACCTCGGCAGGTTTTACCCCAAATACTTCGGCGGCGACGGTTGCATGTAGATCTTCACCAGATTCAAATGCCTTGAGTAAATGTGCATCGTTAGATAAATGAGCCATGATGCGCATCTCGATCTGGCTGTAATCGGCTGTAAGCAAGGCGTCAAACCCAGCGCCTGCGATAAAGCATTCGCGAATCTTTCGTCCCTCTTCCGTGCGAACAGGGATGTTCTGAAGGTTTGGACCAACGGAAGAGAGGCGTCCTGTGGCCGCGACAGTCTGCGCAAAGTGGGTATGGATTCTCTTATCCTTCTGAATCTCAACCAAAAGCCCTTCAATAGTTGTCGCTAATTTCTTCGTCTCGCGAATACGTAGAAGGGCGGCCAGCACTGGATGGCCGCTTTTTTCAAAGAGCCAGTTAAGTGCATCGGCATCAGTTGTGTAGCCAGTCTTAATCTTCTTTGTCTTTGGCAAACCCAGCTCTTCAAAGAGAACAACTTGGAGTTGCTTGGGCGAGGCCACATTAAATTCGTGTCCCGCGGCATCGTGGGCGCTCTTTGTTTCGCGCTTTACTTCAGCTTCGAAGAATGCAGCAAGGCTTTCCAGCTCCTTCTTATCTACTGCAATTCCGCGGTTCTCCATAATTGCCAAGAGATCTGCAATGGGGAGCTCTAGATTGTTATATAAATCCGCCAATCCGCGATCTGCAAGTTCTTTTTCAAGCGAATCCTTGAGCCCAAAGAGTGATGTCGCTGTGGTGAGAAGTAAGTGCTCAGGAGTTGATTCATCTAACTGACTTCCATCGCCGTATCGTTGAAGGAGATCAGAGACCTCTTGAGCACGGACTCCAGGATTGATTAGGTACGCAGCCAATGATGTATCAAAGACAACTCCTGTGAGTACGCCTTCACGTGCAACCGCTTTTCCATCATGTGCAATCTTCTTGACTGATTCCGACGATGCCCAAGAGCCCATTTCAGCAGAGTGAACCAAGTAAGCAGTGCCCTTGGTTAGCGCAACCGCATAGCGATGGACCTTGTCATCGAGTAATTCATATGCGATTGAAATCAGACCCTTGTGGTCTGCAATCTTCTTATCCAGCTCTGCAGGAGTTACAACCGCTGACTCAATATCAGAACCAAAGAGTGAGAATTCAGGCTCTTCACTCTTCTCTGTTTTCGAAGATTTAGCTGGAGCTTTCTCTGATGAGATAGCTTTGAGGCGATCTTTCAGAGTTTTAAACTCAAGTTGCTCAAAAAGCGCAGTGAGATCAGATTCCGCAACGCCACTCCAGGCAAGTGCATCGATGGAGAAATCCATAGGTGCATCGTGAAGAAGCTGCGTTAGCTTGCGATTGAGCTTTACATTCTCAACATTTGCACGAAGAGATTCGCCAACTTTGCCCGAGATCTTCTCTACATTTGCAAAGATTGCATCCAGCGAGCCATATTCGATGACCCACTTGGCCGCTGTCTTTTCGCCGACTCCAGGAATTGATGGCAAGTTATCGCTTGGGTCGCCGCGCAGCGCTGCGTAATCTGGGTACTGCTCAGGAGACATTCCATATTTCTCTTGTACTGCCTCTGGCGTCATTCGCGCCATTTCGCTAACACCGCGCTTTGGATACAAGACCGTTGTTTGATCCGTTACTAATTGGAAGCTATCCCTATCCCCCGTACAGATCAGAACTTCTGCGCCTTCGCTCTCGGCGCGCTTGGTAATCGTAGCGATGATGTCATCTGCTTCGTAACCTTCGATTTCGAATTGGCTGATGCCAAAACCCTTAACAAGTTCGTGAAGGAAAGACATCTGTGATCGAAATTCATCTGGGGTCTTCGCTCGAGTTGCTTTGTACTCAGGAAATAGTTCGGTACGAAAAGTCTTACGCGAAACATCGAATGCCACGGCCACGTGGGTTGGCTTCTCGTCCTTTAAGAGCGAGATCAGCATTGTCGCAAAGCCATAGATGGCATTTGTATGTTGGCCTTGCGCAGTTGTGAAGTTTTCGGCAGGCAGAGCGAAGAATGCTCGATAGGCCATCGAATGGCCATCGATTAGTAGTAGACGCTTGCCCTTAGACATGGCGCTCATCTTAGGTAACAAGTTACTATTTCGAACTATGACGCAGCCAGATTACTTAGCAATCATTAAAGAACGTGGACAAGGTGCCCTGGATCTCAAGATGGGTATCGAGATGCTCGAAGTCTCCCCCGAACGCCTTGTCGCAAGAATGCCCGTTGAAGGAAATACTCAACCAATCGG